>MFRL01000102.1:0-8408 GCA_001784565.1 Candidatus Melainabacteria bacterium GWF2_37_15 | reverse complement strand
CCCTAAAAAGGTTTTAAACATAAAAAAAGACCGAGCATCGCTCGGTTTGATAGCTGGATCGTGTCTGGGTAAGAGTCGAATATATGCGTGTTTGATATTATAAAACCATTTATGTAAAAATTTAGAAATTCCCTTACTGGCTTATCTGCTGTTATAATTTTCTTACGTCAGACCAGCTAGCCATGGTGGGCAACATGCGTTTGTTTCTTAGAAAACTTGGAAGAGCCTTTAGAAATGTCCTTGTATTCCTGTTTATATTAGGGTTGCTTTTTGTTGGTTTTGTTTTTCACCAAACAATATGGGAATACCTCGTAAATGGCCAGTCATATACCCAAGTTTATCTTGGTGATAAAGCATATAAGAAGGATGATTACCAGACAGCAATAAATCATTATCAACGAGCTCTGCAGCTTTACCCGGAACATATAAAAGCAAGATACAACCTTGCAAATATATATGTGGTTTATGAAGATTTTTCCGGCGCAGCAGAACAGTACCGGACTGTGTTGAAGTATGACCCGAATTATTATAACGCAGGGATAAGCCTGGGGATTATTTTATCTGAAGAATTTCAGGATTATGACCAGGCTATACAGGAATACGTAAAAGCTATAAGAACTAAAGCCCCTGTCATAAATATTCCTTTTATTTATGACAACAGGCAGCAGATTAAAAAAGCAAAATCAATAGCCTATTACAATATGGGGCTTGCATTTCGCGATAAATCCATGCTCTATGCTTCTGATTCAAGAGAATATAGAGAGCTTCTATTAAAAGCAGCGGAATGTTATGAAAAATCCCTGGAACTTGATGTTTATAATTATGATGCTCAGTATAATCTGGCGCTTACCGCCCATATTTTAGGGCTTTATACAGAAGCGCTTACTGGGTATTGCAGAGCAATGGTTATTGCCCCGCTTAATTATGAAGCCCACTTTAACCTTGCAATCCTGTTAAAACAAAAAAGCTATTATAAAGAAGCATATGAGGAATTCAAAGACGTAGGTTCATTGATTGTGTATGAAGGTGATACAGTACATGCTGCATATCTTTACTCTATGCTAAATGAAGTAAGTCAAATGGTGATTGCAGAAAATGGTTATGAACCCGAAAAGCTGGTTAAGAAAATTGATAATGAAATAGAAGCAAATGTCACAAGACCGGATGACGATATAACGATTAATGAGCTGGAAGCTGCCATTAAAAAACGGATTAAAACAGCGAGTATTTGTAAGAATTACCTTGAAGGGATTTAATCTTCTTTTTTTAAAATAAGTTTATAACCTAAGACTTCGGCTATTTCCATAAACTCGGTTAATTTTATAGTTTTCCTGTCTAATTTTTTGTATAAATTAGAAACACTATCAGTTTTATTAAAACGTTCATTTATACGCTTTTTTAAAACAGTTAAACTCATCCCTTCCATAGAAGAAATATATTTTAACTGATTCTTAGCATTGTTTTTTTCTATTTCAATTTCTCTTTTAACCATAATAAAATTATACTTTTATATTTAAATTTAAAATATATTATTGATTATTAGGACTTTTAAGTATATTATAGGAGCATAAAGTCCTAACAAAAGAAGAAAATTTAAAATGGAACTAAAAGAAAAAATTGACGATATCCATTATGAATCATTCCAAAGAGTCTTACAGCTAAAAATCATGCTAAAATGCCTAGAAATTGCCTGTTGTTACAATGATGAGCTGACGACAAAGGAAATAATGTTATTCACGGAAGTTTTAAACCAAAAAACAGATGAAATAGAAAGTATTATTGATAAGTTGAGTATTGTCTAAAATACAATGATGGGCTTTAGCCCACGCGGCAATTAATGATTAATCGTGTAGGGGCAGACCCGTATGTCTGCCCCCTACCATAATTTATTCAATATGACACATCCTATACCCCTGTAAAGAAAGCACAATCTGAATAAGCGCACTAATGCCAATTATTGCGCCTATTATTTTAAAAATGACAGGTTCCCCGACTGGAGCATACATAGACGCCATTCCCATCATTACCGCACCTAAAATGATTATGGAATAAGTCAATGTGTATACAGAATTTAGAATAGAATTCTTCATCGCATAAACTCCTTTTGTTTTTATTAAATTATAAAAGTTTTTTGTAAATTATAAATTAGCCAAAAGTGTTAAAACACCGGTCGGAAAACCGCTATACCAAAGTGAACAACCATAAGGAATAACGCAAAAGAAACTGCGCTGAAAAATACAGTTAACTCCACTTCCTTCTTTTCCAGCGAAAATGCGCTGCTACGCAGTTCTTTGTAGATCTTCCTGAAATCGTTTTTTGACTGCGCCCTGAAATATTTTCCGCCTGTCTGGTTTGCTATTTCAATAAGGGTTCCTTCATCCAGCGCAGCAAGGAATCCTCCCCTGACAAAAGCTCCCTCTCGGCTGCCTATACCTATTGTAAATATTTTAACGTCTTCACTTTTAGCTATTTTGGCCGCATCCAGAGGAAGTATGCCCTGGTTGCTTTCTCCGTCCGTGAGCAGGATTATAACAAGTTTATTATTTTCTGTTTTGCCTACTGACAAAGTGTTTACCGCAGCGTCAATGGCAGAGCCAATTGCGGTTCCAGGATACAGGTCTTTCAAGTCTAGGCCGCTCAGTGAAGATAGTAGCTTTTCTCTATCTTCACTCGGGCTTACAGCAACGTATGAGCTGCCATAAAAATATTCAAGCCCTATTTTTATACTATTTGGCACTTTTTTTATGAATTCAACGGCGGTATCCCTTGCAACCGTTAACCTATCAGGTTTCATGTCCGTTGCTTCCATGCTTATGGAAGTGTCAAAAACCAGCATAAGCCTGACCGGATTAACCATTACTTCTATTGTTGCATGCGGCCTTGCAATGGCAAACACCCCTGTGATGACTGCCAGAGTAAATAAAACCATAAATAGTTTCTTTTTGTAATCAGTTTTTCCTTCAAGGGCTCTTTCGAGGAGCTCGATTCTGCTGAATTTCGCTGCCTTGATATGGTTTATCCTGTTTAAATACTTTTCATAGTAGTAAAATACAGGGATTATTAACAGTAAAATTAAAGCCCAGGGGTATTCGAAGCCGAAGCTGTACAATGTTGCCTCCTATAATTTATCAAGACCTCAGCAATATCGGAATTAGTATAAATTTTAACAGGATTCAGTCTTAAAATGGAAAAAATTTCATTTGTTTTTTTGTTTTCCTCATCTACCAGCTCCCGATATTTTTCTGCAATTTTTCGGTCAGACGCATTAATCACAAGAGCCTTCCCTGTCTCCGGGTCATAAAGGTTTATATAGCCGATATCGGGTAGGTTTTCCTCAACCGGATCAATAATTCTGACAGCTATGGCATCGTTTTTAAGAACCATTTCACCAAAGGGTTTTTGCCAGGACTGGTCATTAAAAATGAAATCAGAAATGAAAAATAAGGTCTTTTTCTTTCCTGTAATCTTTACCAGCTTTGAAAAATTAAATTCATTTGTACGTTTTTGCGCTGGTTTATAATCAAGCAGTTTTGTAACAATTCTATAAATCTGCTTAATCCCCTTTTCTGGCGGTATAATATCCTCAATTCCTTGATTAAAGAGGATTGCGCCTGTTTTATCCCCTTTTTTGTATGCAAGATAGCCCATTAGCGCAGCGAAATTAATCATGACATCTTTTTTAGTGGTAAATTTTGATCCAAACTCCATAGACTGGCTTACATCAAGAATAAGCCATATTGTATGGTCCCGTTCTTCCTCATAAACCCTAACATGCGGGCGACCAAGCCTAGCTGTTGCGTTCCAGTCGATGTTTCTAACATCGTCATTAATTGTATATTCCCTGATTTCCTTAAAATCCAGCCCGTTCCCATGGAAAATAGACTTATAATCGCCCTGCAATCGGCTCTCTACTTTTTTGACCGTGGTTAAGCTGACCTTTCGGAGTATTTTTTCCGCAAGAGCAAAGGATTCTTCTATTTTTTGCTTGTTATATTTAGCACTCACCATCGTCACATGGAGAGGAATATTTTAGACTATATGCAAACATAATAGCAACACCTAAAAATAATATAACTCCTATAATTTCATATAATGTCATATTAAATTTCCTCCTTTCTATTAATCCTTTACCTCATCCGGATACGGCGTCTGCACCTCAGAGATGATTTTATCGATAATCATATCCTGAGTTACATCCTGCGCCAGCCCCTCGTAACTCAATATTATCCTGTGCCGCAGGCATTCCTTAGCTACAGACTTGATATCTTCAACACTCACGTAGTTCCTGGAATTCATAAACGCCAGTGCCTTGGCTGCCTGGGTTATTGAGAGCGAACCCCTCGGACTAGAACCATACTGGATATGTGGGGATGGTTTTCTGGTATTGGCAACGATTTCCACTACATAGTGAATAAGCTTGGGATCAACGTAAACGTTATTCACTTCCGCCCGATAATTTAAAATATCTTCACGGCTGAGCAAAACACTGACTTCCGGCACGTTACCGTTAACCATTCGCTCGACTATTGCTGTTTCTTCCTTTTCATCAGGATAATCTACAACCACTTTGAACATAAACCTGTCAAGCTGGGCTTCAGGCAGGTTATACGTGCCTTCGGTTTCAATAGGGTTCTGCGTAGCCAGTACAAGAAATGGTTCTGTTAATTTGTAACTTTCTGTGCCGATAGTTACCTGTTTTTCCTGCATAGCTTCAAGCAGTGCGCTCTGAACTTTAGCGGGCGCGCGGTTGATCTCATCAGCCAGGATTAAATTTGCGAATATCGGACCGAATGATGTGGAAAAATCGCACTGGTTCTGGTTAAAAATCCTTGTCCCGGTTAAATCCGCAGGTAATAGGTCTGGAGTAAACTGAATTCTTTTGAAATCAGCATTTATTATTTTTGCAACAGTTTTAAGAGTAAGGGTTTTGGCGAGCCCGGGTGCACCTTCGAGCAGTATATGCCCTCCTGCCAGCATAGCAACAAGCACCTTCTCGACCATATTGTTCTGGCCAACGATTACTTTTCTTATCTCATATAGTATGTCGTTAAATTTATTCATCTATTACCATATTAAACTATATTCTGTTCAATTTATAAAATATCAACCAAATCTATGAAAAATTTTATCACATATTAAGTTTCAATAAATTCTCCCGATTGTAAAGACAGGAAGAGTACATCGGGTGCTCGTGTTTTTATCGAGGAAAACTTAATGCTTAGAGAAAATATAACTCAGGAAATATCTGTGTTTACAGGGACAGATATTAATCAATTACTTGACCTTGCCCAAAAATCACACGAAAAATACCTGTTAAGAGCAAACCGCAAAGACCTTGACGCCGCACTTTTATATTACCTTGAGGCAATTAAAATAAATCCAGCAATAGCTGAAGTTTACTATAAATTGGCAAGCCTATTATGGGAAAAAGGTGAAATAGACCTGCATTCCGCTATAAAACAATGCAAAAAAGCGGTTGAGCTGGCTCCCAATTCTTCCATGGCACGCCTGTATTTAGGCTACTTTTTAAAAGCTGCAGGAAGATACCCGGAAGCCGAAACAGTTTTTAAGGAATCCATTGATCTGGCAAAGTTTAAATCCTCAAAACCACGCCTTGCATTAGCCAGTACAATACTGGAAAGGCTAAATAGAACCGAATTCAATGCTTCTAGCTTTATGGAAGCTATTTATTTCTTTGGTTCAGGTATTTCAATGTCCATTTATGACTATGATGTCATTAAAATGTTATATAAAACTACTGTTGAAAAAACTTCTGTGTGGGGCTACAAAATCAGCGCAGATATTCAAAAACACTTGCACAATTATAAAAAAACCGTTGAAATATACGAAAAGGCAGCTCTTGCAACAGAAAGAAAAGACCTGTTTTATTCCAAAATAGGCGATCTTTATAAAGAACTGCAAAACCCTCACCGTGCTGCTGATTACTACCGACAGGCGCTCAGGGACTGTCCTGATAATATTTCCATGTGGATAAAACTCGCAGAAATACTGCAAAGTCACGACAAACAAAACATAGACGAAATCATTGAATGCTACAACAACATTACCCGGCTTGAACCAATGAACTCACGGATTTTATACGAAATAGGCCATTTGTATTTAAGGAGTGAAAACAAGTTTAACGCAGTAACAGCATTTAAAAGAGCAATTGAAATCGAACCTAATAACGCTTTTTATCATAACAGCCTGGCTTACGCTCTTGTACAGCTTCAGGATTATGATGGCGCAATTAATGAATACATGATCGCAATAAGAATAAACCCCGACGCTGAATGGACATCCATTGTCGCACAAGCATTGGGTGCTATTTACCACCAGGTTAAAGATAACCTTGATGCCGCAATAATTGCATACCAGACCTCAATCCTCCTCGATAAAAAAAATGTTGATGCTTTAGTTGCATTAGGTGAAGCCTATCAGGATAAAAATGATCCTGATAATGCCATAAGCTGTTTTTGTAATGCGATACAGCTCAACGCTAATTCATCAAGAATATACAGTAACCTCGGATTGTTATTATGGGAAAAGGGATGCACCGATGAGGCTATAGTTGCTTATCAGAAAGCAATCTCCATTAATCCAAAAAGTGAAATAGGATTTAACAATCTGGGTGTTGCATATCTTGATGGTAAAGCTAATCCGGTGGAAGCGTTAAAAATGTTTAACCTTGCCGTGAAGCTTAATCCTAACTATGCGCTTGCTTATTATAACGTGGGCCGCACGCATAAAATGCTTCATAATAAAGCGGAGGCAGCAAAATATTTCCAGATGGCAATTGATATAAACAAATTTACCCAGGAACTTGACGAAGCGGAAGTGGAAGACACATTGTTGGGAATGTTTTCAGTTGATTAAAGCGGTGCGGTTTTATTCAAGCTGTCAATTGCTTTGCTCATTAAATTTTTGCTTTTCTCATGATGAGGATATATAGATAGCGCTTTTTCAAAATATTCGATTGCCTGGGTAAATTCATTTGCTGTATAAAGCTTTGCCCCTTCATTATACAGTGTTTTGGCCTCATTTAGTTGTTTCACGGCTATAGTAAGTTTTTTTGTGGCCTCAGGATGATCTTGTACTAATTTAAGCACTTCTTTGAGTTCTTCAATGGCATATTCGTATTCTTTGTTTTCCAAAAACTTTATTGCTGAATCCCAATAATTTTCAACTATAATTTTTAGCTGTAATTCTTCCGGTGTTGGTTCTGGTGGTGCTGGAGGCGCTGCAATAGGTTCTGGAGTTGGGGGAGGTGGTACAGGTGCTGTAGGTTCTGTAGGTGCGGTATCCTCACTTTTGGCTTTAGCCCTATTAGCTTTCCTTGCGTCTATTTCTTCTATTGCAGCCTGAGCTTCTGTAAGATCAGGGTTAAGCGCTAATGCTTTTTTGAAATTTTCTTTAGCTATTGAGTAATCACGTTGTTTTACGCCTACTTTCCCAAGAAGTAAATATGCCTCCTCGTTTTGTCTGTTATAACTGATAACTTTAACTACGTGTGTTTCAGCCAATTCATACATTTCAGCTTCATAAGCAGCAAAACTTAAATTATAGTTGTAAGTTTCGCTTTTAGGTTCCAGTCTAACGGCATGTTTAAAGTTCGAGACTGCTTCTTTATAATTTTTTAAAGCGCAATATGCAATTCCTGCGTAATTAAAGTGTTCAGGCTCTCCGGAATTAATCCAGACAGCTTTTTTATAGGCTTTAGCTGCCTTCTCAAATTCACCTTTGCTATAAAATGCCTGGCCTAAGTTGATATAAAGGTCAGCATCTCTTGAGTTTAACACTGCCCCTTTATTAAAATTCTCTATAGCCAAATCGTAGTTTTCGATTCCCATATAAGCAACACCGATATTGAAATAATAGTCAAAAACCTCACCATTTATTTCAATAGCTTTTTTGAAATTTTCTATACAGGACTCTAATTGACCTTCTTCGTACTCAATAACGCCCTGATTATAATAAAATTCAGAGGAATTATTATCTTCCACAAACACCTCAGAAACCAAAAATATATCTTTATTATATTAAACATAAATTAGAAACGCAAGATATATCAGACAAAAATTGATATTTCGTATAATTTTATTAAAAATGCCACAGCATACTTGAACCTGGGTCTAGGTAATTAACAACTATAAGCGTCATTGCGAGGCGTTAAGGCTTGAATGTAAGGGACAAAGTAGTTCCGAAGCAATCTTCCAAGTTGGAATCTAAACTAAAATCGCCCAAAGCCGTCATTCTTTTTAGCGACGCTGGTAAATATCTTTCAACTCGGCTTCATATGAAGCCTCGCACAGGGTATGCACCGCGCACCACAACTGTCACCTGAATATTAAGCTTCGTAGGTTAGATATTTCTATCGATTTTTAAAATAAATTAGTATTTTAGTATTT
>MFRL01000101.1 GCA_001784565.1 Candidatus Melainabacteria bacterium GWF2_37_15 | reverse complement strand
CTCATAAAGAAACCAAGTAAATTGACAGGACAAGCGCCTTTAGTTCAGTCGGTAGAACGTCGGTCTCCAAAACCGGATGTCGTGGGTTCGAGTCCTACAGGGCGCGTTTGTAAAAAAATAAACCATAGGACATAAAAATGAGCGAGACTAAAAAGAAAGAATTGCAGAAGCCAGGAACAGTAAGTAAAATTACTGATTATTTCAAAGGTGTAAGAGCTGAATGGGATAAAGTTACATGGCCTGAAAGAAGACAGGTAGCCATGGAAACTGTTGTGGTTATTGCAGTTGTAGTTTTTTTTACAGTTCTTGTCTATTTTTTAGATGTTATATTTAATTTCTTATTTAAGTTAATGCCAGGTGGGTAAACAGAATGAATGAACACGAAAAGAAAAAAAGATGGTATATAGTCCACACCTATTCAGGACACGAAAATAAAGTTAAGGTGAACCTTGAAAAACGTGTTGATTATATGAATCTTGGTCACAAAATCTTCAGGGTTGAAGTTCCTCAAAAAGCTGTGACCAAATTAAAAGATGGAAAGCGTCAGGACAAGGAAGAAAAAATATTTCCGGGATATGTGCTGGTGGAGATGATAATGGATGATGACAGCTGGTATGTAGTTAGACATACACCTGGCGTCACCAAGTTCGTAGGGGCTGAAAGAAAGCCAATACCTGCACGTGATACAGAAATTAACAAAATACTCCGTAAAACGCAGGCTCAGCCTACAAAAATTGAGCTTGATATTAAGATTGGCGATAAGGTAAATATAATTAGCGGGCCATTTGCCGATTTTGTCGGGGATGTTACAGAGGTTTACCCTGATAAAGAAAAACTCCGCGCAATGGTTTCCATTTTCGGCAGGGACACCCCCGTGGAATTAGAATACGCACAGATTCAAAGACAAGATTAAAATCAAAAAGCAAACAAAAAGCCGGTCAGTGGCCGGCTTTTTGATGTCTGTTTCTGATTATCCGAAATATTTGTGTAATATTTTGTGCATTTTGTGTAAAATTTGTATCAAAACAGGTAAATTTGCACATAATTTTTAGTTTTCCAACCAGCTAATTTTATGTAATTTTGCCTTAAACCCTTTGCAGTTGTGGTTTTTATGAATTATTTTCAGTAAATTAGCTGTTATATCTGGATTTTAACCTATTCCACTATACATTTTTATACTTTTTTAGACCTTTTTTTAAATTTTTCCACAATTCTCTTTTTTTATTTCTGATTTTCGGAATTAGTTGTCTTTTAATTTCTTATATTTCAAGTATAGCATAGTTATGGCAATTTTTCATGTTAATTTTGCTTTCTTACAGCAATTACAAGGCCGGTTGATCCGATTAAATGTTTTCCAAAAGCACCTGTTCAATATTTGCATTTAATTTTGCACTGCCGATAATTATGCTGTGTATAATTCCCAGAATAACACTGATTTCAGAACTTTTCAGATTATCTTCCGCGGTTTCACTGTGACAGATTTTTGATAAAACCTCTGCTTTTTCAAGTTCAACCATAATCAGGGATTTTAGTTCTTTTATTTTTTCAATTTTTTGCTCCATATTTGAATCCTTTAATTATAAAGAAAAATTTAAAATAATAAACCACAATAAGTTTATATTGAACCATATACGGTTCAATATGTCAATATTTAAAAAAGGACGTAAAATTGTTAATATGTTAAAAAATAATTTATCAAAGTTAATGGGCGAGAGAAGAATAAGTATAGCAGAGTTGCAACGGCTAACCGGCTTGGGACGAACAACTTTAACAAGGCTTTATTATAATCGGACAGGAACAATCAGTTTTAATACTATAGAAAAACTATGCAATGCATTAGAATGCAATACTCAGGAACTGTTGGAACATATTCCCGACTAAGAGCCGACAATCTCTTTGAATTCGACTTGTTTGTTAATAAAACATGCTTAAAAACACGTAAAAATAAAAATTAACACCTATAAAAAAATTTTTTTGTTATAAAATATTTAGGTAATCATTACAGGGAAACAATTATCTTGACTGCTAAAGCTGAAAAAATAGCTGAGGAATTAAGAAATAGCCTTAAAGAAAGAGAAGATTTTGAAGGGCTTTATTTATATGGTTCTCAAGCAAAAGGCACACAGCATGAGGACAGTGATATAGATATAGCTGGAGTTTTTATTCAGGATGTAAGCTACGACAGGGAAATAACTCTTAAAGTTTATGATATAGACTTAAAGCATGATATAGTAATTGATTTTCAAAGAGTAACAAAAGAACAGCTTATTCAAAATCCCGTTTATTTCAATGAAATAAAAAAAGGGAAGTATTATGGACGATAAGACAATATTGATAAAAAACTGGCTATATAAGTCAGATCAGGCGTTAAAAGAAACCTTAATAAATATTGAAAATAATTGCATGTTGTCAGCACAAAACAGGTTATATTATACTATTTTTTACGCAGTATCAGCATTGGCACAGTCAAAAGGATTTATAACCTCAAAACACAGGCAATTGCTGGGATGGTTTAACAAGGAGTATGTTAAAACCGGTATAATACCAAAGGAAAAATCCGGCGTATATCTGGAAGCTTTTGAATTCAGGCAAAAGAGCGATTATACAATAGAATTTGAACCAGATAAGGAAAAACTTGAAAAAATGACAGAAGAAGCACAAATTTTTATTAAAGAAATTAAGGACTTACTAAATAACGGAGAATAAAAATGGCAAAGAAAGTAGTATCAACTATAAAACTTCAAATCCAGGCAGGAAAAGCCAACCCTTCACCACCGATCGGCCCGGCACTCGGCCAGCACGGCGTGAACATTATGGAATTCTGCAAACAGTATAATGCGCAGACTCAGGATAAGGTCGGCAGTATCATGCCTGTTATAATCACAGTTTATGAAGACAGGTCTTTTTCGTTTATCTTAAAAACCCCTCCAACATCCGAGCTTGTTAAAAAGGCTGCAAACGCTGCTAAAGGCTCGGCTGCTCCTAATAAGGATAAAGTTGGGACAATAAATATGAAGCAGGTAGAAGAAATAGCAAAAGCGAAAATGCCTGATTTAAACGCAACAAGCATCGAATCTGCAATGGAAATGGTTAAAGGTTCCGCACGCAGCATGGGTGTTAACGTTCAGGAATAAGTTTTAATGCGTAAATTTAAAAGAGGTGGGATAAAACCCACCTCTTTTAGTTAACAGATTATTTATAAATTTTTATTAGTTTATTGTTAATGTTATGTTTTTCAGCCGGTTTTGACGATTTACTCTTTTGGGGCGGGGAATTTGTACTTACTTCTCTTAAAACAGGCTGGTGCATAGCTTTCAATGCTTTTAAGTTTCTAATGCCTTGATTATAATCTTTTAAACTTTGCTCACGATTTAAAATAAGGTCATCACGCCAATACATTGCATCTATTTTACTATCTACATATAAATTAGTTAAATCAATTTCCAACGACTCTCGATATTCAGGAAATGCTTTTGATTTAAGTATATAAAAATCATCCATAGGAAGGCATGTAGACTTAGTTATAGGATCCTTAATTATATAATCATCTTTATTTTCTACTGAAAACTCGCCTAATCCTTTGAGTTTTATTTTACCGGATTTATACTGTAAGACCTGTTTTTCATCCAATTTTTTCTTTATATGGTTTTTATCCACCAGAACAGCTTTAAAAGATGGCGACTTTCCGATTGAATTAATGTTACCCAGCATATTTTTTACCTTACCTCTAATATTCTCTATCTACTATATACTTGTCATCTATCGGCATACAGTTAGCATGATTATTCCTTGTTAACAATCTTGCTAAAGAACTTTCTGCTTCATCTTTATTAGCATTTATCACAGAGAAAATTCTACCTCTTATAGTTTTATCCGGCTTAACAGCCCAATAAATATTTTGCTCATCTATATTTCCAAAAACTTTTGGTTCTACTACTGCCTTGGGATCAGAATAGTCATAATCTATGCCACTTTTTTTTACAAACATAACGCCTTTATGTATAAAAGAATTGCCATCTACTATATTAATTTCCCCGGATTTTATGGCGGCTTTAAAATTATCTCTGTAAGCCTCTGAATATTGATCATTTTTTGGGATTACGAGGGCTTTAAATGCTGGTGTCCTGCCAACTCCGTTAATATTGCCTAACACGCTATCTCTCCTTTTATTTTCTACTATTATTTAAAAACTCCTGAAAATAAAAATTGACACCTATATTATTTATCTATTATAAAATTGTCATCTACATCCATAGAATTATTAGCTGATAGCGCTGTGCGTAAAGATCTTTCTACTGCTGGTACAGAAGTCTTTTGGCTAAATATACTTGCACTTGTAGAAGCATTTTTAGTAGCCCTGATGATAATTTGATCTTTAATGTTTTCAAAAACTTTTTCAGTTACTTTCTTGGGATCACGATATTTATAATCTTCACCCTCTAATATTTCAAATGGGACACCTTTATGTTTTATAGTCGTACTATCTATCATTTGAATTTTTTGAGCATAAAAAGCCTGCGCAATAGCATGCCGATCAGTTTTTGGAATTACTATAGCTTTGAATACTGGAGTTCTATTGGATCCATTGATACTATTTAACATGTTTTTACCTCTTTTTTAAAAATAATAATTATATATACTACAAAATTCGTGAAAATAAAATTAACCACTTAATAAAAAATTTTTTTGTTATAAAATAAACTAGTAATCATATAACGTGGCAGGCGATAGCCGTTATGACCACAAAGGAGAAAAAATGCCAACAATTACAAAAAGACAACAAAAAATTCTTGAACTGCTTGAAGATGTAGAACAACCATGTTCAGGCAAAGACGCAATTAAAGCGCTTAAAAAAGTGGCCACTGAAACATCAAAATTTGATGAAACCCTTGAATGCCACATGAGACTGGGCGTTGAAGTAAAACACGCTGACCAGCAGGTTAGAAGCACTGTTGTACTTCCGGCAGGAACCGGTAAAAAAGTTAGAATTGCCGTAGTGGCAAAAGGCGAAAAAATTAAGGAAGCTGAAGCAGCCGGGGCGGATTTCGCAGGCGCTGAAGACCTCGTTGAGAAAATACAGGGCGGATTTTTTGATTTCGATAAGCTTGTAGCAACTCCTGATGCAATGGGTTTACTCGGAAAACTCGGGAAAGTACTTGGCCCAAAAGGACTTATGCCTAACCCAAAAGCAGGAACAGTTACCTTCGACATAAAAGGCGCAATCAACGAACTTAAAGCAGGTAGAGTAGAGTTCCGTGCTGACAAACAAGGAATGGTTCACGTTCCGCTGGGCAAAATGAACTTTACTGAAGACGCTCTTATGAAAAACTTTGCAGCTTTAGCTGATGCAGTAATTAAAGCAAAGCCTTCAGCAGCTAAAGGAACATATTTGAAGTCTGTTTATCTTTCCAGCACTATGGGGCCAGGAATTAAAATAGATTCAAAACAGTTACCAATGGAAATTAAAGAATACATCGGCTAATATAACCCCTCAACCAGCACAAAACGCCCGAGGGTTTCTACCTCACAGTAGAATTTAAGCGACTCTATAAAACAATTATTTAGGCAAAATCCGCCGGAAAGATAAATTTTAGGCGGATTTTTTGCAAAAACCCACGTATTATAAGCAATTCCGTGAATGTATTTAGCTATAGCCACATCCGCAGGCACTTCGGATATTATTTCATCCATAATTTTTTCCATGCCAAATACTCCACAAGTCACGGGTATTCTTTCCTGCTGGGGAGATAATTGGGTCGAGTCAACCCCGTAAAACTTACACAGCATCTCAACAGTTGCGCCTGTTACGCTGCCACAGCTACCATTCCAGTCAAGATCACGGTATTTACCGTTTTCGAATCGCACCCATTTGATATCCCTGCTACCAATGTCAACAATAGTAGCATTTTCAGGGTCACTCAATATTTTTTTTGCGCCATACGCAAGGGATAAGACTTCGTTCTGGTATTTTTCCTCTTTATTAACCATATGGCCGGTCGCGTTATCATAGCTTAAATTTAAGCGAGCAAACTGTTTTGTGGGAATTATTAAGGTTTTCTTTTCATTCCCGTTGAATTCAAGTATTTTTGTCCAGCTTGTACCGGCATCTATGTATCGTTGCGTTTTCATTATAATGAAATTTTAATACACAATTTTGCTAAAATCCGCAATTTGCATAAATCTTTCATTTAAAAATCCCAGAAGATTCAGTCTGTTTTGTTTGATAGCCTCATCCTTGTCCATAACAAGCACATCATCAAAGAATTTTTCTATATAAGGAACCAGTTCTTCAAGTTCAACTGTTTGTGCTTTTTTCCATAATTTCTTTTCCGCTTCTACTTGAAACAAGGAGTCTTGCGGGTTTCCGGTAATGGTATGCCCTTTTATTATCCTCTGTATCCTGTTTGCGGATTCGTGGAATTGTTTGTATGACTCTTTTTGTATAAGTTGGTTTACCACTTCCAGCCTATGCATTACATCTTTAAGGTCAATAAGTGGGTCTTTAGCTCCCAGCACTGCATCAACCACGTCATACTTATATTTTTCGTTCAATAATATCCTTAATCTTTGGATAAAAAATTCTTTTATCTCAGGATTTTCAATGAATTTAGACAAATTAAGATTAAGACCTTTTTCAATGATTGTTTTTATAATACCCAGTGCTGCCCTTCTCAAGCCCAGCGGGTCTGCAGAACCAGTTGGTGCTTTGCCAAGGCTGAATACACCACAGATAGTATCCAGCTTGTCTGCAATACCCACTACCTGGCCGGTTATTGTGTCAGCAAGCTCGCCATCAGCAGATACTGGCATATAATGCTCTTTGATTCCTTCAGCAACAAGTTTATCCTCTCCACTTAACCTTGCGTAGTCAGCGCCTATTATACCTTGCAATTCTGTGAATTCCCTGACAAGGTTGGTTACAAGGTCAGCTTTGCAAAGGTATGCGGTGCGCTGTATCTTGTCTTTTATATCCTGGGATAGATTAAGCTCGTCTGCTATTGAAGCGGACATTTTCTGGATTCTCAGCATTTTATCATAGACTGAGCCAAGTCCCTTCTGGAAAGTTACGCCTTTTAACTCGTCCACTTTTGCTTCCAACGGCTTTTTAGTGTCTTCCTTATAGAAGAAGATAGCATCATCAAGCCGCGCTTTTACGACTTTTTCATTGCCTTTTCTTATGTTGTCTATGTTTGTGCTGTCGTGGTTGGCTATAGTTATAAAATAATTTAATAATTTGCCGTTCTGGTCGTAAACCGGGAAATATCGTTGATGATGGGCAAGAACAGACACCGTAACATCTGTTGTAACTTCAAGGTATTTCTTATCAAAGTTACCAATTACAGGATTAGGCCACTCGACAAGGTTGGTAACTTCTTCAAGCAATCTAGCATCAATTTTAGCAACTCCACCTACAGATTTAGCAGCATCATTGATTTGCTTTACGATTTCTTCACGTCTTTTATCGCTATCAGCAATTACTTTAACTTTATACAAATCATCCAAATAAGTATCAGGGTTTTGTATTTTTACTGCTTTTAGCTCGGAAAACCTGTGTCCTCTAGACTCCTTACCTGATTCAACATTGCCGATGGTTATTTTTACTTCTTTGCTATCAAGAATAGAGACCAGCCACCTTATGGGGCGGGAAAATTTAATATCCAGATCAGCCCATCGCATAAAATGCGAGCCTTGAAGCTTTAAAATAAGTTCAGGAACTAATGTTTCCAATACTTCTTCAGTAGGCTTTCCTGTTTCTTTTATTTCTGCCCATACGTATTCAGTATTATCTATTACTTTTTTGCCTAAATCCTTCGGGCTTAAACCCTGTTTTTTTGCAAAACCCTCTCCCGCTTTGGTTAACCCCCCATTTTCATTAAAGGCAATGTTTGCAGGAGGGCCTTTAACTTCTTTAACAAGATCAGGCTGGACTTCTGCAATATCTTCAATTACGATGCATAACCGCCTTGGAGTTCCGTAGGTTTTTATCTGCTTAAATTCCATCCTGGCTTCTTTTAATACATCAGAAAAAGCCTGTTTTAACTGTTTTTGCGCAGCTGTTACAAAGTTATAAGGAAGTTCTTCAGTTCCAATTTCAAGCAGGTAGTTAACCATTGGTAAACCCTATTTATCACAAGTTCCGTCTCCACAGTCCATTGAAGATCTAACCATCTCAATGAAGCCTAGAGTCATTAAAATCATTATAATAGTTGCAAATATATCAAATCCTGTTAATCCGATCATTTAATCAGTCCTTCTAACCTTTTAAATACAGCTTTTAATTTTCGGTTTGTATCCCTAATTCCATTGACTACAGCGAAAAAGAATGTAAAACCTAGTATTATTAACACCATTTTAACATAACTATCAGGATTTGTTAATAATGCGGCTAATCCACCACTTAAAACCACTCCTACTGTCCATAAAGTTTTCCTGTGCTCTATATTGGACATTATTTTCTGTTTTAGAAATTCAACTTCCCGATCCAACTTTTACATCCCCTTCAATTAAAAAATGCGCCATCCGCGATTCGAACGCGGGACCTCTCCCTTAAAAGGGGATTGCTCTACCGGCTGAGCTAATGGCGCATCTCATAT
>MFRL01000100.1 GCA_001784565.1 Candidatus Melainabacteria bacterium GWF2_37_15 | reverse complement strand
AAATCTTCATAATCCCGACTCTTCTAGTTTTTATATCAATAGAAAAGACGGGATTATCCTTTATTTGTTTCTTTACGACCGGTTCCTAATTACTGTAAAAAAGAAACCAGATGGTGTTACTATTAGGCTTAAAGGTTCAGATAAGTTACCTTCTCGATACATATCCTCTGCAACAAATGACAGTTTTATTGTAACTTCTATTGGTGATGTAAAACCTCCACTTCGGCTCTCTCCTCTTCCTGACAATCAGCCTACATCATTTGAATATAGAATCTTAAATGGACCAAATAACACAGAAAAGGTTGTAGTTGCTGAAAAGGAAAATGGAGAAATGTTAGATTGGGAAATTTAGATAATTCATGTCACTTAATAAAGCCCGGGAAACCATCCTGGGCTTTATTTACGCCCAAAAATAAAAAACCCTCGACACATATAAATTAAAAAATAGTCGAAGGCATTAATTCAATTAAGAAATGGAGGTGAGGAGACTCGAACTCCTGACTTCATGCGTGCAAGGCAAGCGCTCTACCAACTGAGCTACACCCCCAGGATTTGTAAAAATATTATACACTAATATTTAATTTTTTAAAATGGGCCATCCTGGACTCGAACCAGGGACCTCACGCTTATCAGGCGTGCGCTCTAACCACCTGAGCTAATAGCCCTTGCTAACCCCTGCTAAGCGGGAGTATATTATTTTTAACATGGAAAAATTTTGCTGACAAGTTAGGTATAATATTTACATGCTAAAAAATTTACGCACATTTATGGAAAACGAAGGTATCACCCTGTTTGTGGTTAATTCCACAGACGAATACCTCAGTGAATATGTTTCACTCGATAAAAATGCGCGCTATTTAGTTACAGGCTTTTCCGGTTCTACGGGCGATGTTATAGTGACACCTGCTGAGGTGTTTTTGTTTGTGGATGGCAGGTATCATTTGCAGGCGGAAAAGCAGACCAACCTTGATATTGTAACGGTTGTAAAAGTTGGCATGGATAAATCCCCTCTAAAAGTCCTTTATGAAAAACTGGCAGAATTAGCCACCCCGAACGTGAAAATAGGGATTGTTTCCACAAAAACAAGCTGCTCTGCTTTTAAAGAAATGCAAAAAGCACTTGAAAATAAGCAGGATGTAATAATTGCGGAGTATGAATTTGATCCGGTTTCTCCTGCACAACCTCCCATTGATGAGAAAAAATTAAAATACGTCCCCCTTGCAATATCTGGGAAAATTACGCCTCAAAAGATGGAATTAGTAAGAAAATACACCCATGATAATAATATTGACCTGCTATTAATCACAAACCTTGAAGAAATAGCTTATTTAACCAACCTGCGAGGCAAAGAAATACCCTACAGCTCCAGCTTTAAGGCGAAAGCGGCAGTGTTCCGGGATAAACTCCATATTTTCAGGACAGAAAATAAGTTTAACCAGTTTATTAAGAGTGTCAAAGCTGAAAATGTTTATTTCTGCCCCGGATCAACAACATTATCCGTATGTAGAAAAATTGAAGCAGTCACAAATAAGCTTGTAGAAATTAAAGACAGCTTTATATCAGAACTAAAATCAATAAAAACTAACCAGGAACGCAGTTACATGCAGGAATGTTACCTGAAAACAGACATTGTGGTTAACAGGACAATATGCTGGCTTAACCAGAGCCTTGAAAAAGAAATTAAAGTTTCTGAAAAAAATCTGTCTGATAAGGTAAAAAGCCTGTTTATTGAAGAAGGCGCAACTGGCCTGAGCTTTGAAACAATCACCGCTAGCGGGGAAAATACAGCCTTTATACATTACACTAGCCCGGATTGTGAAAAAGCAATAAACGCAGGTGATTTAATACTGCTGGACTGTGGCGCGTACTTTGAATACGGCTATGCAACGGATCAGACACGCACATTTCTCGCAGGAGGAAAACGGGCAATTGCTACCGACCAGCAAAAACATGTTTACACTGCTGTGTTAAAAGCTTTTTTAAACGGGTTAAACTATGATTTAAGCGATGATACAACAGGGTTTGATATTGATAAGAAGGTGCGGGAAGTAATTGAGGCGAATAAGCCGGAAGGCTTTACTTTTTCGCACGCAACAGGGCATGGGGTAGGTATCCCGGTACACGAGGCCCCGCCTAAAATTGGGCCAACCGAAGTATCTAAAACGCTTTTAAGGCCGGGTATGTGTTTTACGATTGAGCCGGGGCTATACTGCGAGGGCAAGGGTGGAGTAAGGATTGAAAATACTGTTATGTTAATTGATGGGAAAATAGAAACCCTGACACGGGCAGGATTTGATGAGAATTTAATTGATTATGATATGTTGAGTGAGCAGGAAAAGGTTTGGTTGGAAGAATATAATAAAATAAAGGTGGGTTAACTGCCCAACATTTACATATACTACACAAAATGTTGACCGACCAAAAGCAGAAAAAAAGCACACAAAACATAGATAAAATACAGATAAAAAACAGCTTTTATTTCCTGAATAATATATACAAAGTATATATTATTCAGGTTTATTTTTAAATTTTTTAGCAAATAACTGTATGTTATAATTTCTAAAATGCAGACCATCACAAGCCTTCAAAATCCTATAGTTAAACTCGCAACCTCGCTTCACCAAAGAAAAAGTAGGGAAGAAACAGGGCTGTTCTTGATTGAGGGGAAAAAAGGCGTTGAAGAGGCCATAAATTACGGCCTTGAAATTACACAGGTCTTTACCAAAGAAAATTCCAATGAAAAAATACTGAAGAAAATATCCACTACTGATACCCCTCCAGAGATAGTAGCAATAGCAAAACAGTTTAAATATGACATAAAAGACCTATTTAAAGACGAAACTCCTTTAATTATAGTACTTGAAAACATAAAAGATCCGGGAAACCTCGGCACAATAATACGAACAGCCAAAGCAGCCAGCGCCTCAGGCATTATATTAACAGGTGACACAGCAGACATTTTTAACCCGAAAACCGTCCGTTCATCAGCCGGAAACCTCTGGAAAATCCCTATAATCAAGCTGGAAGAGAAAAACAGGCTAAAAGAAATAATAAATTCCAACAAACCATGCCAGATCATAGGAACAAAGGTAGACAAAAACAGCGAAAAAGTATATTTTAAAGTTGATTACAAAAAACCGACAGTGGTAGTGTTTGGTTCAGAAGCAGAAGGAATTTCGGATCAACTAGCGCAGCAGTGTGACTTCCTTATCCAAATCCCCATGCACAGCGAAATTGAGTCGCTAAACCTGAGCGTATCAGTTGGTATTATCTTATATGAAGCCCTTCGCCAAAAACTCTCCTGAAAAATTTCTTAAAAAAGCAATTTATCTAAGTATGTTGTTTTTATATACTTAAGAGGTCAATAAAATGATTAAAAAAATATTTGAGCTGATAGGTAATGTTTTAGAGTATATATATGACTTCCTGTTTGATTGGTCAGATGAGCCTTATGAAGAGCAAAGTTTCATTGAAAGTGAAAAAGCAAAGCATTCCCTTGTAAGAGCTGAGAATAAGCCTTCTGACAGCATCAGACAAGAATATGACTTAATAGAAGGAGCTTTTGGTGAAAAAGCAGCCCATTACTTATTTACGTTAAAGCAGGAAGTTGATTATCTTATTAATAAGCATAGTCTTGTAAAAGAAAACACGGTTCGCGTTGTTATACAGCCAGAAAAGCTTGAAGTAGGCAATATAAACCCCAGAATTATTGAGGAAACAATTGAAGGGGTATACTCGCAATACAATAAAGATGTAATTTTAAAGCCCGGTAAAATAAATATAATGGGTACTCAGTCAGGAAAAGTTATGGCAGAGCTGGAAATAGAAAGCTATACTGTTAATGATAACCTGTTAAATGCAGTATAAAAAAAGAGAGCAAATTATTGCTCTCCAATTTTGGCAGAATTAAGGAATCGGAGTATTTTATACTTAATCAACTATGGATTTATTTAAATCCAAAATTTCTTCCATTGTTTTTTTCTATTTTTAGATTCCCTTAAATAGTAATCATAAATCTGGGATTGGTACCTTTGCTTTGTTCTTAAGGGTGAAAGAGAATTTTTTAGTAACCTGTTATTCCAGCAATTCATAAACTCAGCCTCCTTTGGAAGGATTTTTAAGTTATACAGTAATATGTGGTTAAGAATAAAAGTTTTTAGCAGTTAAACTTTGCGAAAAGAAGGTATAACAAATTTCGACCATTCCCTTTGGATTTTTCCTACTATGTGCGTAAATTAATATGATCGATTAATTACGCCTAATAAATTTCCTTTCGCGCAGAGACAGAGATAATAATTCAAACTAATATAAAAGTTTATCATATTTTACGGAATTGCCAATAGCTTTTACTACAATTTTTTACAAATTTTTACCAATTTTATTTACCTATTCGCCTTTTTGGGCTTTAATCAGCCAGTGCAGGGCTATGGCAGGTGATAGCACAAAAAAGAGTAAAAAGAATTTAACTAAACCAAATAAAATAAATGCGGTTTTGTAGTAATAAAGCGGTTCTATGCGGTATAGTCTGAACATCATTTCTGCACCATAATCTTTGGCAAATACGTAGGAAATTGAAATAGCCAAAAAGAGTATAAAACTAACTATAAACCATTTAAGTAGGAAATTTCTGGCTAAAATAAGATTCTGTTGGTTCATATTTACCTCCTTTAAAGTCTTATATTATCAATTAATCGCACGCCATCGACCTTTGCAGCTATTGCAAAAAACTTGTCCTGGCCTAATTCCACCTCTTCAAAATACTCAAGTTCAATATCAGGATGTAATAAGTCTAGATTATGCGCTTGCAAGACTTTATACAGTGTTAATGCTTTCTCTCTTGATTCTTTGGTTAGGTATTTATTTCTTGAGCTGCAAGCAAGGCCATCAGCATCTCTTATTATAGGACAGCCGATTATTTCCACTGGCACGTTCAAATCCTGTACCATTTTCTTTATTATAGCCAGCTGTTGGGCGTCTTTTTCTCCAAAATAAGCTTTATCAGGTGTTATTATATTAAACAGCTTTAGTACAACTGTTGCAACGCCGTTAAAGTGTCCTGGCCTGGATTTACCACAAAGTCTGTCCTGGTATAATGCGGGCGGAACCACTTCTGTAACATATTTTCCCGGATACATTTCCTGCTCTATTGGTGCAAATATATAATCAACTCCGTATTTAGAGCAAATCTCTCTGTCTTGTTCGAGTTGACGGGGATATTTGCTAAAATCTTCATTTGGCCCGAATTGTATGGGATTAACGAATATACTTACTATTACAGCATCACATTCGGTATTGGCTCGTTCTATCAGGCTTTCATGTCCTATATGTAAGGCCCCCATTGTGGGTACAAACCCCAAAGTTAAACCGGAACATTTTATTTCCCCGATTTTTTCTTTGATATCTGAGATGTTTGTTATTATGTGTGCTTTTTGCATACTTTTCTAAAAAATTTCCTGCTCTGCGGGAAAATTGTTGTTAATAACATCATTTTTATATGAAGTTACTGCATTTTTAATTACAGAATAAACATCCGCATACTTTCTTGCAAACTTGGGAGTAAAATCACTGTACTTTCCAATTATATCATCTGTTACAAGTATTTGTCCGCTGCAGTATCTGCCTGCGCCAATTCCTATAGTGGGGATGTTCAGGCTGTCTGTTATGATTTTGGCAGCTTCTTCGGGTACCATTTCCAGCACAATTGCGAATGCACCTGCTTTTTCCAGTTCTTTTGCCTGTTTTGTTATTTCTTCAGTAGCTTCCTGAGTTTTGCCCTGAACATTATAGCCGCCTAAAGTGTGCAAAAATTGTGGAGTAAATCCAAGATGCCCCATTACAGCAATTCCGCACTCGGTGCATCTTCTTGCAACAGTGATTATATGGTCATTTCCGCCTTCGAGCTTTATTGCATGGGCTCCTGCTTCTTTGATAAATCTACCAGCATTTATTAAAGCATCTTTCAAGTCAGCCTGATAACTCATAAATGGCATATCAGCAACAACCAGGGCTCTTTTAGATCCACGGATAACAGCTTTTGTATGGTAAATCATTTCATCCACCGTAATCGGGTGGGTGGTTTCAAACCCTTGAGCGACCATTGCAAGAGAATCGCCTACAAGAATAATATCTATGCCTGATTCATCAATGATTTTAGCAGTAGAATAGTCGTAAGCAGTAAGTGCTGTAATATTTTCACCTTCTGCTTTATGTTTTTTTATAGTATTTATAGTTATTTTGTCTGCTTTTTTCATTATTCTAGAATATACCTGAAAAGTACAGACGTTGCAATTGATTTGACTTAGTTAATATCTTCTTCTTTTAAAGCCCGGCCTGGGGCCTCTTGCTGATTCTTCTTTTTCTTTTGCGTAATCAACTTTAAGAATTTTGCCGTCAAATTCTGCTCCATTTAGATTTTCCATAACTGATTTGGCTTGTTCATTTGTAGCCATTTCAACAAATGCAAATCCCTTTGATCGACCAGTATCTCTGTCTATGATGATTTTTAAGGATACAACTTCTCCATATTCTTTTAATAATTGTAATAAGTTTTCTTCTGTTGTTTTAAAATTTAAGTTACCAATAAATAGTCTCATTTTTCCCTCACTTTTCTTTATCGTTTGATATAAATATCAATATGATAATAATTTAATAGAAGCTATAACGCTTTACATTGCCATTTCTATTATTTTTTTATGAATAGTT
The DNA here is from genome assembly GCA_001784565.1 of Candidatus Melainabacteria bacterium GWF2_37_15. Lineage (GTDB taxonomy): Bacteria > Cyanobacteriota > Vampirovibrionia > Gastranaerophilales > UBA9971 > GWF2-37-15. The sequence continues at coordinate 5,279 of MFRL01000100.1, read as the reverse complement.
AATAGAAAAGTAAATCAAGGAATTTGGATATACATTTGTGTATTTTGTAATACTTTTTGCTGTTATTTGTTTTTATGGAAAAAAGAATGCTCTGTTTATCTGTTACCCAGCTTTTATATTGTTCAGAGCCCCGCCCCATATCAAAACAATTGATTCCATCATCAAATGTTATTATATGCAGTCATGCTGTATGTATATTTGTTATTCGAGTCAAGATAGCCAATACCTAAGCCTACAGTTTCACCGCTTTGGCTGAGATATAACCTTGATAGGATTGTGGATTCATTATTTTTCAGATTATCTCTTAAGAAATTAATAATAGTTGAATTATCCTTCAGCATACCGCCGCTCCAGCGCTGGGTATGGAATTTTATAAACTCATCTATAGATTATCAGAAGATTTGAGAATTTATATCACGTAGAATGAGAAAAACCGCAAAAAATTCTCAAAATTCCCCACAGTAAAGGGGAAATAATCGGACCAAAAAACAAGTTAAGAAACGTGTCCACAGGTTAAGATGTATGTCGTTTAAATTATGCAGCATCCTTTTTCTCGGCTTTTTGTTCAGATATAATCTCTTTTAACAGCTTTTTGCCTCCTCTTTTTAAAGCCCGCAGTAATAAATCTGCTGCCCTTGATTGATCTGCCCTGTAGGTCTCCCACCTGGCAAATGACCTTGCACCAAATCCAAGGAGTTTGTCCAGTTCATCTTGGGAATACCCCAGTTCTTTTCTTATTTCTTTTATTTCAGACGCTGTTAATAAGCCTTTTTTCATTCTTTCTTTTTGCAACACTTCATTAAGTTTTTGGTTTTCGATCGCAATATCCTCTGGAGATAAATACTCTTCTCCACAGTCAAGACATTTTTCATAAGATAAACCGGATAATTCAAACCATTTAACTTTAGTTGCTGTTCTAAAAGGGATTTTTCTGGTTTGATTCTCAAATCTTTGTATTTTATCGGAACCACACTGTGCACATTGTTCAAGTTTATTCATAGTTTTAACCTCTTATTTTTCTTTAAATTGTATTACGACAGTTTTTTCATCTATTATTTGAAGTTTTATATAAGCTATTTTTGATTCTATGGGCTTATGATATACATCCTGCCAGATTTTATGGTTATTATGAGATGTCATTGATTTGTAAAAATTATTCGTCTCAAGGTTAAGGATTTCCTCAATAACATCATTACCTCTTAATCCAAAATATTGTTCAGCATTATCAGAAGCAGTAATTGTTATTCGGTATTGCTTTAATCTAATCAGCTTTTTAATTAAAGATAAATTATAATGAGATTTTTTCTTTTCCATAATAATATTATGCTAGCATATTGCCAGTAAAAATTCAATTGTTTTTGGAATTAAAATATTATGTCTGAAAGTAAATTTTATAGGCTAAACCACTCGACTTTTGCCCACAGGGATGTACAATAGGAACAAGTAAAAAAGTTAAAACGAAAGGAGATCAAGCGATATAGCCATATCGAACAAATATTTAAAAACTAAATAAACTAATCATAACCGGATAGGTTGTCTGAATTAGACCATACATAGCAAGCGTTTACGGCTAAGTTGAACAATGTTTGGATTTTCTTTAAACCTTATCACATAGAATGAGAAAAACCGCAGAAAATTCTCAAAATCCCCCGCAGCAAGGGGGAAATTTTATGGCTGAAAGCAGCGTTAAGATTCGTGTCCGACTGTGACATAATGATAAGTTAAAATAGTTAGGCATTACTAGGGGACTGATTATAGATTATCAGGAGGTTTGAGAATTTATATCACATAGTTTGAGAAAAATCGCAAAAAATTTTCAAAATCCCTCGCAATAAGGGGGAAATTTTATGCCTGAAAACCACGTTAAGATTCGTGTCTGATTGTTTCATAATATTAAAAACGTTCTCCAAATAGCCGCAACAAGCGGAAATTTTTTTAATAAAACACTAAATCCAGAACTTTATTCACAAACCTTTGAACTTTGTAATATTTAGGATTAATGTGAGTTTTAATTGTAAAAAGGATGCTCTGCTGGTCTGTAATCCAGCTTTTATAAGATTCAGAACCACGGCCCATATCAAAACAATTAACTCCATCATCAAATACAGCATTTACTAAGTCATACAGAAAGACTTTACCTGGTGAATATTTACTATAAGCGTTATTATATGCGGTCATGCTGTAAGTATATTTGTTATTCGAGTCAAGATAGCCAATACCCAAGCCTACAGTTTCACCGCTCTGGCTGAGATATAACCTTGATAGGATTATGGATTCATTATTTTTCAGATTTTCTCTTAAGAAACTTATAATAGCTGAATTATCCTTCAGCATGCCGCCACTCCATCTTTGGGTATGGAATTTTATGAATTCATTTATAAGTTCGTCTGTTTTTTGTGTCCGAAATTCAAATACATACTCGTTTTCAGTATTTTTTTGTAGGTTTCTTTTGCACCTTTCGATATCCCTTCTAAAATATCCGGGAGGATCAAATTTATCTTTCATTATAAATAATTTTGTTTCATCTACGTGGGATTGCTGATTTATTGCTTTACCAGAAATATATTTGATTAATTCCTTTGAAAAATCAGTTTCAGCATCTAAATGACGAAAATTTAGCTGAAAATTGTTTTGAATAATGTAATGGAATAATTTTTCCAAATACTTTTTTTCCCGGTAAAATACATTAAATTCATCATATAAATCAGGTTTTGTGCCAATAATAGTTAGTTTGTTTCTTCTAACATAAAAAGGGGCAAGCAATTTAAGTTCCTGATGTTCCCAAATAGTTATTATTTTTACGTTATCAGGATTGCCGAAGTGATTAAGCCAAGTCTTACACCAAAAAGGGGATAGATTATAACTTGCACCTAATTTGTACAACTCATCCCAGGCGTTATACAGTTCATCATTTATGCTTTGATGTATTTCTATTGTTTCTTCGTTTTTATTCATTAAAAAATGTTATAACAAAAGTTTGGAATGTTGAAATTCTCAAAATCTCCGCAGGAAACGGGGAAATTTTGGACACTACTATTTTTCTTCTTGATACACTTCCTCAGCATTGACATTCCAGATATTATCCCTAGTATTAACGTTGTTTATGATGTTATAAACCGTTTGCATTGCTGATAGCATTGAATGATCCATATTATTGTACTTGTGCATTCCGTTTCTTCCGATGAGATAGAGGTTTGGAATTTTATCCACAAAATCTTTCACTGTTTTTAGATTGTCATAAGTGCCAAAATATGCGGGATATGCCTTGGGCATAGCGATTACAACCGCATCAACTACGTCTTTTTTATCTATAATGTCGATTTTCTGGAGTTCATCTTTAGCAAACTCGATAAATTCATTATCGGGCATTGTCCACAGTTCATCGCCTTCGTTGCAGAAATACTCCAGTCCGAGCCATATTTTATTAGGATCATCCACCATATAAGGACTCCAGTTGTTAAATACCTGCAGCCTGCCGACTTTAACATCTCTTTCCTGAATGTACACCCAATTATCAGGCATATCCACCTTAAGTTTATGGAGTAAAAGTCCCACAGTTTTAAAATCCCTGTAAACAAGCCCGTTAGCAACGTTTTTAACGTCATCAGGCACTTCTGTTTGAAGTGAATCAATTAAATCCCTGATTGGCATAGTTGAAATGCAGTAATCGCAGTTTAAAGTGGTTGTTTCGCCTGTTACTGTAATTTGTGCAGTGACCTGTGTAACCTTGCCATCTTCTGTTTTTAATTTAATTACTTTGTGATTTAACAATACCTGACCACCTTTATCCGAAACAATTTCAGCAACTTTTTCCCACATCTGGCCGGGCCCGAATTTGGGGTATAAAAATTTATCTATTAGGCTGGTTTCATTTGTTTTCCTAAAAAAATGCAGAATAGCTTTTGTTATGGAAAGGCCTTTTATCCTCTGCGCGCCCCAGTCAGGTTTAATTTGGGTGCAGGGCACACCCCAGACTTTTTCTGTGTAATCCTTAAAAAATGTGTTATATAACTCCTTGCCAAAGCGGTTTATGAAAAAATCCTCAAGGTTTTTTTCGGGTTTTATAGGGAAAAGTGAGGCTTTTATATAACTACACCCTATTTTAGCAATCCTAATCGAGCCAAGGTTCCTGATAGTTTGCGTATTTAAAGAAATAGGATAATCAAAAAACTTTCTCAGGAATAATATTCTGGATAACCTGCTTCTTATTAGCATTACGTCATCTTTAATTTCAGGATCAAGAACCGGAAGAATATTTTGCCACCAATTCATTACTATATCAGACTTAGAAAAAAACCTGTGTCCTCCTATATCTATCCTGTTGCCTTTATAGTTAACGGTTTTAGAAATTCCTCCAATATCGCTCGAAGCTTCAAAAATAACAGGTAGAATATCGCTTTTTTCCAATAGTTCAAATGCCGCGGTTAATCCAGCAGGCCCAGCTCCTATTATTATTGCTCGTTTCTTTTCCATTGACTCACTTACTTATATAAAATGTGTTTTCTTGCGAAAAAATTCCAGAAATGAATGAATACTGTAGACACAATCTTTGAACCCATATAATGCAATTTTAACAAATCCGTGAAATAAAACATAATTAAAAGATTAGCAAAGAGTCCGATAGCTCCGATAAGGAAAAACATTACGAACTCATACACCTTATTGTAACTGCTTTTTGTAAAAACCCATTTAATTGATAAATGATAGCTAACTGTTAAGGCAATTGTAAATGAAACTGTAGTTGATACCAGATAAAACCAATTGCATAAATCTGTTAGAATAAACAATAAAATATAATCGACCAATAGTGCTGCGCCTGCCACAAAAAGATACTTAATAAACTGCAGGCTTAGACTGTCGGGCTTATTAATCAGGGAATTTCTGGCATTATTTGTCATAAATATTCTCCAGAAAGAATCTTAACAAAGTTCCTCATAATAAATACTGCGCAAGAAGGTAGATTTTATGTCCGTTTTTAATGCGTAACTGTCTGATAATACGTAATTAAACTGGAATTTAACATTTTTATCGTTTAAATAATAGTTTAACCCTGCTGGTAGGAGTAAAAAATTGATATTCCAGAGAGGCCTTATTTGAAAGTTGATGATGAAGAAAAACAACAAATTATTGATGCTGTTATTAAGCATATTGACTGAATTTGTCTATCAAATCTTAACTTATGCTATACTCGGCATATGAAAAAAGAGTATTATAAAAAAGAATTAGTTATATACCAATCCCAGAATAAAATTCAGATTGTCTGATAATTTAGCAAGTGG
>MFRL01000099.1 GCA_001784565.1 Candidatus Melainabacteria bacterium GWF2_37_15 | reverse complement strand
TTAATAATTGAAAAAGATTCTTCGGTCGCTCCGCTTCCTCAGAATGACGAATTTTGTCCCCCTGAACCTCCTTTATCTCACTTCGTGCCCCAATGTCACCCCGAGCTTGACACGGGGTCTGACCATGAAACAACTGTAATTCCCCCACGCAAATCCACCCTATTCCCCCACAGAATTAACTGGGACGCCTATGGCTAATTTTCAGAAATTTAACCCTGCTTCTTTACTTCCTGCCAAAGCTCTTCAAGTTCATCAATGTTATATTCCTTAAGATCACGTGCAGCAAGGCTCTCCATTGCTTGAAACCGCTTCTTGAACTTCTTGTTCGCACTTAAAAGCGCCAGCTCCGGCTCAATTCCATGCCATCTAGCTACATTAACCATGGTGAACAATATATCCCCGAATTCTTCTTCCATGGCGGGCTTATCACCCTTACTGACTTCCTGTTTAAACTCCTGTATTTCCGATTCCAGGCATTCCCACAAAGAATCAACATTCGGCCATTCAAACCCTGTTTTAACCGCTTTTTTGCTTAATTCAGCCGCCATTAAAAGGGCAGGCTGTGCTTTTGCAACCCCTGAAAGCGCTGATTTTCTTTCAGGCTTTTCCTGCTTTTTTATTTGCTCCCAGTTAGCAATTACTTCTTCTGAACCTTTAACCTGCACATCCCCAAATACGTGCGGGTGTCGCCTGATTAATTTCTCAGAAATGGTCTTAGCAACATCTTCTATGTCAAATTTCCCTTCTTCACTGGCAATTTGTGAATGCAGCACTACCTGAAGAAGCACATCTCCCAATTCTTCCTTTAATTCGTTAAAATCCTCAGAATCAATCGCATCCAACGCCTCATAGGTTTCCTGCAACAGGTTTTCCTTAAGCGTTTTATGGTTCTGTTCCCTATCCCATGGACAACCTTGCGGAGATCTCAAAATTGAGATTATCTCAATAAGTCTTTTAAGATTTTCGAACCTGTCCATTATCATTAAGTTTTAGCTTTTTTGAATTTACAAATATGTCTGTCTGGCTAGTTTTTGTTAATTGATGATTTTCTCTTAGCGGCTGGCAATTAACCACTCTATGAGGTTGAAAAACACCGCTATTCTTACTAAATGAAATTTCCATTCAATAATTCCCCGTTCGTCTTATCATCTCAGCTATTTAAAGGTTAATATTTAAATAATAATATAACAAGGTATAAAAGGCTAATATTACAATAAGATTACAAAATTGTTATTATATACTTACGATACTAAAGCCTGAATATCCTTAACCATAGTATCAAGCTTTTCCTGTGAATCAGTTTCAAAATATATTCTTAACAATGGCTCTGTACCGCTTGGCCGAACAAGCATCCAGCTATTGTTATCCTCAAAATAGAACTTTACACCATCCAGCTTGCTTTCCCTGGTTATTTTTATATTACCAACCTGTTGCGGTGGATTATTCAGAAACATATTCATTGCAGATTCTTTTAATGCTTCAGTTAAATGTAAATCTAACCTGTAATTTAAATAATGAACACCTATTTCCTGCTTTAATTCTTCAACAATCTCATAAAGACGCTTTTTCTCGTACGCCATAACTTCAAGAATAAGCAAGTTAGCAAGTATTCCATCTTTTTCAGGGATGTGGCCTATTATGCTTAGACCCCCTGATTCTTCTCCGCCGATTATTACATCTTCCTGCCGCATTATCTGGCCTACCCACTTAAAGCCAACCGGCGTTTCATGCACTTTTACCCCGTATAGAGCAGCAATCTTGTCTATCATCTGGCTTGTTGCAACTGTTTTTACAACAGAACCCTTTTTCCCTTTATTTTTTATTAGATGCCTGAATAAAATAGCGATTACTTCATTAGGGGTTATGTAATTTCCTTTTTCATCAATAACTCCAAACCGATCAGCATCTCCGTCATTACTAAAGCCTACGGCAGGAGAGTTTTCCAGCACAAGTTTTTTTAACTCGCCAAGAAATTTTTCTTTTGGTTCAGGCATGCCCCCACCATATAATGGATCACGCCAGTTGTTTATGCTAGTGACGTCGCAGCCTGCATCTTTTAGAATAGTGTCAAAATAACCCCTTCCCGACGCAAATAATGGGTCATAAAATGTTTTTATACCTGCATTTTTAATTGCGTATAAGTCCACCAACCCTTTAATAAAATTGAAATAGTCAGGTTTTGGGTCAAATTTTTCAGTTATTCCAGGTGTTGCAACTTCATCCGGGAAAGTTTCATTTTCTACATTAGAAACAATCACATCGGTTATGTCTTTGGTTGCAGGCCCTGCGTAATCTGGAATATATTTTATCCCGCAGTATTCAGGCGGGTTGTGGCTTGCAGTGAACATCAAAGCACCTGCGCTGTTTAAGTTTCTTGCAGCAAAAGCTACTACCGGAGTAGGCGCATCAGAATCAGTAATTTTTACGTTGAGGCCCAGTTTGTTTAATGTTTCTGCTGCCCGCAATGCAAATTTATCAGCCAAAAATCTTGTGTCATAACCTATTATTACAGGCTTTGAAGGATCGTAGTGTTTTTTAATGTATCCTGCAATAGCTTTTGTAACAAGGATTACATTATCAAAAGTAAAGTCCTCTGCAATGATTGCACGCCAGCCGTCCGTCCCGAATTTTATATTTTTACTCATTAATTTTCCTCTTTTTCTTTCATAGATTAATCTTACATAATATATGAACAAATTTTAATAATTTTTTTTAAAAAAATAGCAATTTTTAAAAACAAAATGTTTTTATATATGTAAGAGAGGGACAAGGTAGGATAATTTAAACATACAAAATCGGGAGGGAATACATTCAGTAAAGGGGTAAGGATAAAAAAGTCTTTCCACAAACAACCACCACACATACTTACTTTCTTCACACACAGGGGTAGAGGGACGGATTAAAGGTAAATTAAGAAAGTTTCTCACATACCTCTTTCACCTCACACATTAATTATTAGGTAGTAAAGGGAAATCCTTTACTTTTTTTTTGAGTTTGCAGTTTGTGTGAGGCGGCGCAGTACACATTTTTTGTCTTTATTTCAGGTTAACTTTGACGTATAAGTTAATTTTAAGGGGGGAAACTGGCCGCGAAGCGGCCAGTTTCCCCCCTTAAAAAACTACTTTAACGCCACCGGTTATGTTTTAATTGCAAAATCAATTATTTCCTGATGGTCAAAAGCAAGTTCAGGCAATTTATTAATGTCAAACCACTGGGCTTCCTTAGCATCATCACCTGCTTTTATTTTCACTTGTTCAGCATCAACAAATGCCATATACACAACACTTACAGTTCTTCCTCGCGGATCCCTGCCGATTTTTCCAAAGGTGTGCAATTGCTTTAAAGAAACATCTTTTACGCCTGTTTCTTCTTCCAATTCCCGCATTGCAGCAGTTTCCAACTCTTCATCATAATCTACAAAACCTCCAGGAATTGCCCATTTGTTTTGAAAAGGAGGATTTTTCCTTTTTACAAGCAAAAGTTTAATTCCCCTGTCAGCCCTGTCAATTTTCGAAAAAATAAGGATATCAACTGTAAGGGAGATAGGTTTATATTTTTTACATCTGTTAAACAGATTTTTTAATAAATTCATTGGTTGCAGCATAGTTTTCCAGCGCTAAACCAAGAGCATCCGGGTTCTTGTATCCCTTCTTTTTAGCAAATCCAAGAAATGCAGGATACAACGCTGTTGCTTTTTGAACTGCGACTGGATTTTTATATAGCTGCTCCAGGTCTTTTTTAACCTGTTTGATTTCATTTGAGCCAAACTTTACATCAAAATCCCCTATTTTAGCTTTTACCACTTTATCCATATATGTTTTATTTACAGCAGCTCTGGGATCAAAACGCAGGTCTGTTTGCTCGCCTTTAAATGAAATCCCCTGTGGAACTTCTTCTTTTTGCTGATCCCGACTTCCATGTGACGTATTTTCTGGGAACCCAGCCCCCTGACTATTATTAATTTCACTCATGAAATTAAACCCCTCAATTTTTCCTATGATAACATATTTTTCTACATGCTTAAAAACATGCCATACGAAAAAGTTAACACTTTCAATGAAAACTTTTTACAAATTTTAATAACTAATATTATAAAGTACCATTAGATTTTTTCCAATAATAATTTGGCGGTAGTTTTCAATACCTGCTCAGGCATTATATCCATAAGACATGGGGTATATATTTCATTTTGTTTTAAATATTTACATTTTCGCCTGTTACAAGGGACACATTCTTTATCAGAATAAAGCGCAGTATAATTCAAACCATATGGACCGGTTCTTGAAACAGGGGCTGCACCGTATAAACCTATAGCAGGAACCCCAACCGCCGTAGCAATATGAAGCGGGCCTGTATCACCGGAAATTACCAGATCGCATAAGGAAAGCAGCGCTGTATTTTCTTCTATACTAACTTTTCCGCAAAAAGACCTTACTTTTGGTGAAATATCAAGAAGTGCTTCAGAAAATTCTTTATCATCTTGGGATCCGGTAAGGATTATTTCACATTCATATTTTTCAAGAAGTTTTTTCGCAAGCTCACGCCAATATTCCTGTGGCCAACGGCGACCTTGTCTTGTGAAACTGACGCCCATATTAAAAGCTATAACCATGCCTTTCTTATCGAGCATGCCAGCTGCCTTGTTTTTGATTTCTTCTTTTATATATATATGTAATTTTTTTGGAAGTTCTAAATCCTTAAATAATTTTTTTCCTGTTTGCCAAAAATTTTCCACTGCATGGAGTTTAAATGTTTTTCTATAAGTAATAGTTCTTGGCATGCCAAGCATTAAAGAAAAAATTCTTGTCCTTATCCCGGGCTGGAGGTTTATAAAAGCATCAAAATTTTCTTTTTTTAATTCTTTTGCCAACTTCCACAACTGCTTATAACTTTTTCCTTCAATTATCCATACTTTATCAAGGTCAGGGTCGTTCTGAATATTAGCTGCCGGAGCCCTAAAAGCAGCATAATGAATAGAAACATGCGGGTATTTTTCTTTAATACTGCGAAAAAGTGCTGTAGAATGTACTACATCACCGATTGCGCCAAAGCGGAGGATAAGGATTTTATTAATATTATTCATTTATGTCTTCTAGAATCTTAGAAATTTGATCTTTTAGGAAAATTGTATTAATTTTTGCCGCATTCCAGACTATTTCCCTATCAATTCCAAAATATTCATGTATAACCATATTTCTAAAACCAGTTATTTTATACCAGGAAATTTCAGGATATTTTAGTTTTATTTCCTCTGGTATATGCTTTATTGCCTCTCCAATGATCTCCAAAGCACTAACCGTTGCATAATAAGTTTTTTCATCTTCAAAAAATTTTTCTAAACTTAAATCTTTTATAAATTCCTGAGATTTATCACAGTGCTCAATAATATCTTCTAGAAAATGCCTGTAATGCCTTCTCATATATAAATAACTTCTCCAAGGATGTATTTTTTTAAGGCGGGTTTTATTCCTTTTTTAGTTATTAAATCCACATTTTTATGTAAAATTTCGCTTAAATATTCTTTTAATCCGCAAAATTCTATTAATCCAACGGAATGTCCTCTTTTTAAACTGACAAGAACATCTATATCGCTGTCCTCTCTCTGTTCCCCACGAGCATAAGACCCAAATACTCCGATTTCCTCAACAGAGTATTCTTTTTCGAGATAGGGTTTGAGTTCTCTGAGTTTTTCTATTATTTGACCTTTTTCTTCCATAAAGCTAATTATAGCATATAATATCGCCGATTGCGCCAAAGCGGAGGATAAGGATTTTATTAATATTATTCATTTAAGCTATTTTTTTAACCTTTTCAATTTCTTGTTTTTCTTTCTCATAAGTTTTATAAAGGTCATAATTACTTTGCAAATTCATCCAAAATTCAGGAGTTGTTCCAAAAAGGTTAGCAAGTTTTAAAGCCATTAAGGGAGTTATGCCTCTTTTTTCATTATAAATTTCGTTAATTGTCTTAATGCCGACATTTAACAATTCCGCCAGTTTTGCCTGAGTAATCTTTAACGGAACAGCGAATTCCTCTTTTAATATTATTCCCGGATGTGTATAAGGTCTATTTTTCATAAATATTCTCCTTATTATTTGTGATAATCAGCTATATAAATATTTTCAGCGTTCCCGTTTTCAAATTTAAACACCAGTCTGTATTGGTCGTTAATCCTTATACTGCAATAGTCTTGTAAATTGCCTTTTAATTTTTTTGATATACCGCCGTCAAAAATTTTTTCCGTTTCCTTGCATTTAAAGCTTATTATCATATAGATATATTATCACCATATGATAAGTTTTTTAATATAATAAAAGGAAAATTCTATACTGCACAAGCTTGTAATTCAGGCTTTTTATAACGATAAGGACATCCGGGCATAACTTCAAACCCGCCACAATCAACCAGAATACCTTTAATAATGTTTTCTGTCCTTCGAAATTCACTTTCATCATATTTAAGACCACTTTTTGCCTTTATATATTCTACCAATTTCTCTTTATACGTTTCTGAATTAACATTATATGGAGTATTTAATTTTCTTGCTCTTTTTACAGCCACATCTACATGTTCGGAAACTATGTATCCTGCGTTCAGGTCCGCAAAATAAAAGTCAACGATAGGTCTTGATTTATCTTCAATAAAAATTTTATTTTTAAATAACAATAGTATATTAGATTCTGTACTAGCTCCATGTCCTTTTTCATCTGGAAGAATTCCGGTATTTCTAAATATTTTCAATGCATATTTGTTATCTAAACAATAAACAATGCCTCTTGTGCCATTAATTTTTGGTTCAATATTTACTGTTTTATCCTGTTTTATAATCCCCAGGTCTTTGAATGCATTAATTAAATTCGTTAATGCTGCTTTTTCTTCTCGTTGTTTTTTTTGACGAATATTTGTTTCCTGTTCATCATATTCATCATCATCGAGAATACTTTCATCCATTTTTAACATATTTTGCATATAGTTATGTTCTTGATAAATTTCCCTTATTTTTAAAGCAAATTTATTTAAAGTTGCAAAAAGTTTCTTTTTATCTACGCCTCCCCAATTCCAATCCCCATCCTTTTTAGGAATACTTCCTACAATACCCTGAAAATCCGACTTGTCGTTTTTCATAAATTCATTGATATCTTCAGGATTTTCAAACACATATGTACTTAAAAACTCAGTAAAAGCCTTATTCGGTGTTGAATCAGCCTTTATTTCCCCAAAACTCAGATAATAAGGTTTAAGGCATGGCGCTAATTGTGTTTGCAGAACAGCATCAATTTTAGTCTGCCGTGGCCTTACGGCATGGCGATAATTATAATGTATTTGGGTTTGTACGGGATTCAGCATTTTATCTTTTCAAGTTTAAATACATATAAATAAAACCAAAACAAAATAAAAATTGCTGAAAAGCCATGGGAACAAAAAAATTGCTCACCCGTCTAATATAAAGATCTGATATTTGGATCATTGAATTTTGAAAAAACATGTTGAAATCATTTTATACTTGATATAAAGTATATTAAATCAGGGCAGCAAATATTAAACACCTAAACAAAGAACTGCTTGACAGTAAAAAGTGGTGGTGCTAATATACAAACTACTCGCCAAAAGCGGGTTTTTAATTCGCAAAACCTGAACAAATTGAACCTTGAAAACTGAATAACTGAAAACGAATGTTCTGTCAATTCAAAAAACAACGACCAGGGACAAACGACCATGTTAATAATCATTATTGATTATATAAGGTTTTGACAATGGAGAGTTTGATCCTGGCTCAGGACGAACGCTGGCGGTGTGCTTAATACATGCAAGTCGAACGATAAGGTCCTTCGGGATACATAAGTGGCGGACGGGTGAGTAACACGTAGGGAATCTGCCTCAAGGAGGGGGATAACACCGGGAAACTGGTGCTAATACCCCATATGTGATAAGTTGCAATACTTATCATGAAAACTCCGGTGCCTTGAGATGAGCCTGCGTCTGATTAGCTTGTTGGTGGGGTAATGGCCTACCAAGGCGACGATCAGTAGCTGGTCTGAGAGGATGATCAGCCACAATGGAACTGAGACACGGTCCATACTCCTACGGGAGGCAGCAGTAGGGAATTTTGCGCAATGGGCGAAAGCCTGACGCAGCAACACCGCGTGTGGGATGACGCTTTTCGGAGTGTAAACCACTGTCAGAGGGGACGAAACCTGACGGTACCCTCAAAGGAAGCATCGGCTAACTACGTGCCAGCAGCCGCGGTAAGACGTAGGATGCAAGCGTTGTCCGGAATTATTGGGCGTAAAGCGTTCGTAGGTGGCCTGTCAAGTCTGATGTTAAATCCCAGAGCTCAACTCTGGTTCAGCATTGGATACTGACAAGCTAGAGTGCAGGAGAGGCAAGGGGAATTCCTAGTGTAGCGGTGAAATGCGTAGATATTAGGAGGAACACCAGTTGCGAAAGCGCCTTGCTGGACTGTAACTGACGCTGAGGGACGAAAGCCAGGGGAGCAAATGGGATTAGATACCCCAGTAGTCCTGGCTGTAAACGATGGATACTAGGTGTTACGGGTATCGACCCCTGTAGTGCCGAAGCTAACGCGATAAGTATCCCGCCTGGGGAGTACGCACGCAAGTGTGAAACTCAAAGGAATTGACGGGGACCCGCACAAGCGGTGGAACATGTGGTTTAATTCGAAGCAACGCGAAGAACCTTACCAGGACTTGACATCTGAAGAACCTTGCGGAAACGTGAGGGTGCCCTTCGGGGAACTTCAAGACAGGTGGTGCACGGTTGTCGTCAGCTCGTGTCGTGAGATGTTGGGTTAAGTCCCGCAACGAGCGCAACCCTCGTTGCTAGTTGCCAATAACGGCATGCTGTTATTGTGCTCTCTAGCGAGACTGCCGGTGATAAACCGGAGGAAGGTGGGGATGACGTCAAATCAT
>MFRL01000098.1 GCA_001784565.1 Candidatus Melainabacteria bacterium GWF2_37_15 | reverse complement strand
GCTACCGGACTGCTCCACCCCGCGATAATTTAAGGTGTAATTTAAATACTAATATATTATCACTCTGTAAAGAATAATTTTCAACCCAATATATATTTCATATTCTGAACTGCTTTTTCAAGACCTACCATAACTGCTTTTGAGATGATTGAATGACCTATATTAAATTCATAAAATCCGGGTATTATTAACATCCTTTTTGCATTTTGATAATTTAGTCCATGACCTGCATTAACTATCAAACTGAGACTATTGGCAAACCTGGCCGCATTTTCCAGTTTGTTAAACTCATTATCTTCCTTATTTGTATCAAATGCTTCTGCATAAGAACCTGTATGCAATTCGATACACTGTGCGCCTGTTTCATAAGAGGCTTGAATTTGTTCTGCATCAGGATCAATAAATAAACTTACCAAAATACCTTCTTTAATAATTGGTTTTATGTATTCTTTTAATATATCTTTTTGTTTTACTACATCCAGTCCACCCTCAGTAGTTAATTCCTGGCGTTTTTCTGGGACAAGACATACACTATGTGGCTTTATATTTAGGGCAATCTGCTTCATTTCTTCCGTAGCAGCCATTTCAAGGTTTAAACGGGTATTTATGGTTTTTGAAAGAATATGCACATCCCTGTCTTGAATATGACGTCTGTCTTCTCTTAAGTGAACTGTAATAGAATCAGCACCTGCAAGTTCTGCTATAACCGCAGCAGCAACAGGGTCAGGTTCTTTACCGCCTCTTGCCTGCCTTATTGTGGCTACATGATCTATGTTTAATCCAAGTTTTACCATAATTAAATTTTATTATGAACTATGTAAAAAATAAACTCTTACGGGGAAGATGCGCGGAGCGCGTCTTCCCCGTAAGAAGGATGGCCGGCGCAGCCGGCCATCCTTCTTATCTGTTATTACAAATAATAGTTCCAAACCTCAATAGTAATGGGATTAATCATAAGCTTTCTATCCACCAGGCTATGAATAGTCCTGCCTATACACAGCATTACAGCTTCGTCAATATTCCCTGTTTTATTTAAAATATTCAAAACTTCTTCCCTAAAATCAAGCTCCCGCGTATTTGCCTCGATTTTATCAGCCAAAAATACTACCTTTTCAAGCATTGTCATATTTGGACGTCCGGTTGTGTGGAACCTTACTGCATTTAATACGTCTTCATCCTTGATATTTAATTCTTTCTCTGCGAGCAATGCACCTAGATATGCATGAACTACCTTTTTATTTGATTTTATATTCTCATCAATAGAAAAATTGTTTTCTTTTATAATTTGCAGTACGTCCTCATAAGGAATACACTTTGCATTGTCGTGAATTAATGCTGCTAACGCAGCTTTTTCAACATCCACTGAAAATTGAACCGCTAATTCCCGTGCCGTTTCTTCTGCTCCAAGTGAATGGAGATATCTTTCTTCATTTAATCTGTGTTTTATCCAATTATGTATATAATTTATGTCCATAAATATATTCCTTAACACTCTCACTAACCAGGTATTTTATTGACTGACCTTTCTTTATTCTTTCCCTTATGTATGAAGAAGAAATATTAATATCAGCACGATCTATAATCACAAAATTTACAAGTTTTACCAGCTCTTCACTTTCATGCCAACTATTTATTTCCTTAAATGCATCTGTTCCTATTATAAAATTTATTTTACCTTCAATATCAGGAATTTCTTCATATAATTTCCTTATAGTATTGATTGTGTATGATATGCCTTGCATTTTGAACTCTATATCGCTTATTTCAAAGTAAGGATTATCTGCAATTGCAAGTTTTACCATATTAAACCTGTGATGAGCATCTGCAAGATCGTTTTCTTTATGCGGTGGATTATAAGAAGGTATAAACATTATTTTCTCGCAACTCATAGTATCTCTGACTGATTCAGCTATAATAAGGTGTGCGATATGTATGGGATTGAATGTTCCTGCAAAGACTGTTAATTTCATCTCAAAAACCATTTTTACTTTACTTATAGTTTATATAAAATTTTTGTAAAGTTTTGTAAAATCACCTATTAGTTTTTAGCAATTATTTACTTACTATATACTTTATATATATGGTAGTATAATGTAAAGACTCGTAGAGTAAAATTTTGAGGATAATTAGAGATGGAAATTAATTCTGTATCAATCTTAAACAATGTTGATGAAATTATGGCGTATGGTACACAATTATTATCAGGATGTGGAAATGATGAATCCATAGAAAATTTATTTTCAGAACCTCAAATTACAACTGAAGTAATAAGTGAAGCAATAGTTGACGAAATTATTGAAGAGAATAAAAAAGAAACCGAAACTGAAGAAACATCTAATTTGTTTAGTGGTGAAATTAAAAACTATGATAATAAAGTTGAGGAAAAATCATCGGAATTAATCGAACTTGAAACTAAATTAAAAACTACTGAACCCGATAGTAAAGGCAATATCCAGAAACAAATAAAAGATTTAGAGATAGAAATTAAAGTTTCTAGAATGTATATCAACTTTCTTGAGAATTTAAATCAAATTAGTCAAACAAAAGCATTTTCTAACTAACTCTAGTTTAATTTAAAGCTGGTATAATATTATTGGAAGCGCTACAGATGATTGCAAAAAGATTTTAACTAATCTTTTTGAGGAAAGTCCGGGCTCCACAGGGCAGGTCGCCGGGTAACGCCCGGTGCAGGTGACTGTGAGGATAGTGCCACAGAAATGTTAACCGCCGATGGATTCTTTTGAATCACAGGCAAGGGTGCAACGGTGGTGTAAGAGACCACCGGCAGTATCGAGAGGTACTGGCTAGGTAAACCCCGACCGGAGCAAGGCTAAATTGGGAACTAAGGCGGCCCGCCATTCCCAGGTATGCTGCTTGAGGTGTGCAGTAATGTACATCCCAGATAGATAATCATCCACGACAGAACCCGGCTTATGGAGCGCTTCCTTTTTTATATATATACCTATTTTTGTACGCTGTACGTTGACAGCGTACAAAAATAGGTATATAATTGAAATATCATGATAAAAAGCTTTAAACATAAGGGTCTTGAAAAATTATTCACAAAAGGTGATCCGTCTAAAATCAACCCCAATCACATTAAAAGAATAAAGATGATTTTAGGTATTATACACAGAGCCAAGATTATTGATGATATTAACTTTCCTGGATCAAGGCTACATCCTCATAAAGGTAATGAAAATATCTGGTCAGTTGATGTAAGCGGCAATTACAGAATAATTTTTAAATTTATAGACGGTAATGCATATATACTTGATTATAAAGACCCTCATTAAAGGAGAAATAGATTATGAATAAATTAAAAAATACAAATAACGAACCCATGCAAATGTTTGATCCACCACATCCAGGTGAAATCTTAAAAGAAATGTATTTAAAACCCTTAAATATATCTGTGACTGCTTTTGCTGAAAACATCGGAGTAAGAAGGGCAACAGTATCTAGCCTGATTAATAAGAAATCCAGCATAACCCCGATGATGGCAGTTAGACTTGGTAAAGCATTAAAAACCACTCCTGATTTATGGCTGGGATTACAAATGGAATATGATCTCTGGCAAATAAAACAGGAAACAAGGAACAATAAAGCTATAGAAAATATAAATACCTTAATAGCTTAATCGCTTATAAACTCAAAATATAGTTCAAAATTGCCCGCACGCCTGAGCCAGTAGGCCCTTTAGAGAGTTCTTTGATTTCTTTATCAATCCATGCAGTGCCTGCTATATCAATATGTGCCCACTTTTTCTCATCGGTAAACTCCTGCAGGAACCTTCCGGCTGTGGATGCTCCGCCATACCTACTACCGCAGTTTTTCATGTCAGCTATAACGCTCTTTAGTTCTTCCTTATGCTCATCATACATTGGAAGTTGCCAGAAGCGTTCTCCACCTTTGTCCGCAGCATCAATGAGGTTCTTGATTAATTGCTCATCATTTCCCATAATACCCGCCGCCATATAACCCAAGGCGACCATACATGCGCCAGTCAGCGTTGCAATATCAATAATTTCATCAACATTTTGCTCTGATGCATAATAAAGAGCGTCAGCCAGAGTTAAGCGGCCTTCTGCATCGGTGTTGTCAACTTCAATGGTTTTGCCGTTCATTGCTGTTAATACATCACCGGGTTTATAGGCTTTGGAACCAGGCATATTTTCGCAGGCGGCTATTATTCCGTGTATCTCGACATCGGGCTTTAATTGGGTTATAGCATTCATAATTCCTATTGTAGCTGCTGCGCCTGACATATCTTCTTTCATCATTCTCATTGAATCTGCGGGTTTTATATCAAGCCCGCCACTATCAAAAGTAACGCCTTTGCCTACTATTGCCAGTTTTTTTCTTGCTGAAGCTGAGGGGGTGTATTTCATGTGGATAAATTTAGGCGGTTCTGAACTGCCTCTTCCTACAGCAAGGAAAGAGCCCATGCCCATTTTTTCCACTTCGTCTTTTTCAAGGACTTTACATTCTATTCCCTGGATAGAAAGTGCTGTTTCGGCGAGTTTAGTAGGAGTTGCTACACAGGCAGGCTCATTTATAAGGTTGCGTGCGAAGTTTACAGCTTCTGCGATAATTTTGCCGGTTTCTATTCCTTTATTTATGCTTTCAAGTTTAGATGAATCCAATTCAACAATCTCAAGGGTTTCAATTTCTTTTTTATCTTCTTTTTCTTCTTTGTCCTTGGTTTTGTACTTATCGAAACTGTAATTTCCAATTATTGCGCCTTCTGCAATCATTCTTGCACAGCTGTAATCCTCCAGTCCTGCGGTGCCAGCGCCATGCAGGATTGTGCATACTTTTTTAGCTTTTAATGATTTAACTTTTTTAATTACTTTAGATGAAATTTCCCGTATTTTATTGAGGGAGAAGTCCTCAGATTTCCCAAGACCAACTATAAGTATCTTATCAGCAGGGATTTTTCCGTAGGTGTGCAGAACATACATCTGGTTTAATTTGCCTTTAAACTCTTCTTTTTCTATTACATAGGATGAAATCAGGTTATTTAGTGCTTTATCAACTGCACCTGTACCACCTCCGGGAGTTTTTACCCCTTCAAATAAATTTACAACAAGAACATCGCATGACGCATCAGTTAAAGAGCCTTGTCTGGCAGTTATTTTCATATATTTATCCTTTTAAACTTATACTTAAACTGATACAAGTATATCAAATAAATGCCCTGGGTGCCTACTGCAACTTTCGGCATCCCAGGCTTATTACCTTATAAATCCTTTAAAACACTCAGGTTGCCTACTTAATTTCGGCAACCTGAGCTTAATTATAATATTAAACTTTTTTTAATTAAATTTAATTCCCCAACAAGGTAATTTTTAAAAAATTGAGTGTTTTGCATGTGCTTTAAATAAACACTCAGGCTGCCTACTTAATTTCAGCAGCCTGAGCTTAAATATAATAATATACTTTTTAAAAATGAATTTAATTACCTAAAAAGACAATTTTTTAAAATTTGTAATTAAGCTACAAAACATATAAAATAAGTAATTATACTGGACAAAGGTTAGACAATGAATACAGCGTTTATATGCGCAGGTTCAAACCTCGGGGACAGAGTGGGTTACCTGCAGCAAGCAAATAATCTCTTAAATTATACAGAAGGTATCACTGTAATAATGAGCTCAAGCCTTTATGAATCCGAACCTGTCGGATATAAAGACCAGGAATGGTTTGTGAATGCTGTATTACACATAGAAACTACATTTACCCCTTTAGAATTACTAGAAGTATGCATGAGAATTGAAAAGCAGCTCGGTCGTGTACGAGACCTGGAAAACCAGTGGGGAGAAAGAACGCTTGATTTAGACATACTGTTTTATGATAATAAGATCATAAACGAGGACTCGCTACAAATACCGCATCCCCGGGTGCATGAAAGGGCTTATGCTCTTGTGCCTATGCTGGAAATCGACCCGGATTTCGTTCACCCGAAGCTTAAAAAAACAATTTGCGAAATGCACAGCGAGCTGGAAGAACCTGAGGAGGTTTATTTATATGGGACACGAAGCATGGATTTCTAGAAAATACGTCACCCTGAACTCGTTTCAGGGTCTTGCTAATAATCAACATAAAGCGAATTATCGTACACAGTTGTTATCTGGAAAGATGCTGAAACAAGTTCAGCATGACGATTTGAAATATATGCCAAACTAAATAGACCCCGTGTCAAGCACGGGGTGACATTAAAAGGAAAATTGTAACTATGCAAAATATATCCAGAATCCAAAATTCTATTCAAAACAGCAGGAATAAACCCGCTTTTATCCCATTTGTTGTCGCAGGGTTCCCTGACCTTGAAACCACAAAAGACCTCATAAAACTCTTTGAACAAAAAGGCGCAGCTGCTGTTGAAATCGGCTTCCCTCATTCAGACCCGCTTGCGGATGGCCCGGTAATTCAGCAGGCGGCAAAGTATTCCCTGGAAAATGGTATTAACGCTGATAAAATTTTCAATACGCTTGAGGAAATTAAAGCTGAAATTTCAGTGCCAATAATTCTTTTCACATATTTTAACCCGGTTTTTAAATATGGGATTAAAAGGTTTCTGGAAAAAGCAGCAGCAGTAAATGCGGCAGGACTTATTATTCCTGATTTGCCGCTGGAAGAATCTGAAGAAATCAAAATCTTATGCAAAAAATTCAACATGGACTTTATAATGCTGGTTTCTCCTGCGTCCGGGACAGAAAGAATACAAAATATTGCCCGAAATTCCTCCGGCTTTATTTATCTGGTTTCTTCAACCGGTGTAACAGGAGTCAGGAAGGACTTTTCCGAAAAATTAACAAACATTTTCCGGGAAATTAAAGCAGTAACAACTACACCCGTTGCGGTGGGTTTTGGGGTGTCTGCGCCTGAACATGTGCAGAAATTAAGAACTTTAGGTGCGGAAGGGTTTATAATTGGCAGTGCAATTGTAAAAATTATAGATAAATACAAAGACAATAAAATGATTTTATTGGATAATCTACATAACTATTTAAAAACTATGGATATCTCAAATGGGTAAAATCAAAAGATGGTATGATAAAAGTTCAAAACTCAGCGTAATGATGGGTATCCTTAGTAATATGAATGAAAACGAGCTGAATCAGGTTTCTAAATACTTGTACCAGGTAGTTAACATTTACTGGAAACAAACGAAAAACACTGAGGAAGTTATAAGTATAGGACTGGAAAAGCTAACCGGTTACTATAAAGCATATCAGAGAAGAAGATGGTATGATAAAAATCCCTCCCTCAGCAGTGCTATTAACAAAATGAGCACGCTCACAGAAAAGGACCTTGAGGAAATAGTAGATGGTTTTCTTTTCGCTCTTAAGGAGGCAGGTGTGTTTAAAGTTTATTCAAATAAAAAGAAGGAACTAGAAGAAAAGGAGAATAGTTAAAATGACATCAAAAAATTTCTTATTTACATCAGAATCCGTAACCGAAGGGCATCCTGATAAGGTATGTGACCAGATTTCCGACGCGATACTGGACGAGTTTTTACTTAAAGACTCTAAATCCAGAGTAGCAGCGGAAACTACAGTTACAACCGGTATGGTGCTTGTTGTTGGTGAAATTACATCTGATTGTTATGTTGATATTCCTAAGGTAGTTAGGCAAACCGTAGAAAATATCGGCTACATCGGCAAAGCAGGAGGCGGTTTTGACGCAAGAACATGTGCTGTATTAACAAGTATTGACGAACAATCAACAGACATCGCAGGCGGAGTCAATAAAGCGCTTGAAACAAGAGATGCATGCGGCTGTACGCAAGGAGAAACAGAAGAACTCGGCGCTGGCGACCAGGGCATTATGTTCGGTTTTGCTTGCGATGAAACCCCTGAATTAATGCCATTACCTATCAGTCTTGCTCATAGACTGGCATTAAGGTTAGCTTATGTAAGAAAAAATAACATCGTTTCTTACTTAAGACCTGACGGGAAAACTCAGGTAAGTGTTGAATACGTGGATGGAGTTCCTTCAAGAATAGACACCATAATCATTTCCACCCAGCACGACGCAGTAATTCAAAATGAAACAGACAACGCTAAAATTCAGCAAATCATAGCCAATGACCTTAAAAAGCACGTTATTGAGTATGTATTTAAAAATGACAACATCAAGCCTGATTCAACAACAAAATACCTTATTAACCCATCAGGAAAATTCGTAATCGGCGGCCCACAAGGCGATGCAGGGTTAACAGGAAGAAAAATTATTGTTGATACATACGGTGGGTATTCCAGACACGGCGGCGGCGCATTTAGCGGAAAAGATCCCACAAAAGTTGACAGAAGCGCGGCTTATGCAGCTAGATATGTTGCTAAAAACATCGTAGCAGCCGGACTTGCTAAAAAATGCGAAGTACAATTAGCGTACGCAATTGGTGTTGCACACCCTGTATCAGTGTTTATCGACACATTCGGAACTGGAAACATCAGTGACGATGAAATCAGCGAAATCGTTATGAAGAACTTTGACCTCAGACCTGCTATGATCATCAAACAGTTTGACCTCAGAAACCTTCCAGCCAAAAATGGCGGATCTTTCTACAGACTGCTTGCTTCATACGGTCACTTTGGAAGAACAGACATTGATGTGCCATGGGAAAAAACCGACAGGGCACAAGAATTGGGAAAGTACGCAAAGGGTTGCTGTGAAGCAACCTGCTCATAGCAATAAGTTAGTATAATTAACAAGTAGTGGCAGACGCAAGCGTCTGCCACTAGTCTAATAGACGTCCCAGTTGATTCTGTGCGGGAATAGGGTGGATTTTTTATGGGGAATTACAGTTGTTTCATTGTCAGACCCCGTGTCAAGCACGGGGTGACATTCGGGTACGGGGTGACAAGCTTCGCTCGGGACAGGCTCCGCAATCCATTCATATGTGTGCTGGATGATGGATTGCTTCGGGCTAAAGCCCTCGCAATGACGGTTAAATTCTTCCTGCTTACGCAGTTTTTCTTCTTCTTCCTTCTTTTTTAATTCTTCCAGTTTGCGCTGTTTTGCTCTTTCCCTGTACTGCTTTTGTTTTTCCCTGTATTCCTCATCTTCTTTACGCCACCTTTCCTGTCTCCTGAAATATTCAATGTACTTTATCACAAGGCCATTATAAACTTCTTCAGCAAACTTAAGGTAGTCAGGCAATTCAAGCTCGGTACTTATTTCTTCCGGTTTTTCCTGTAAAGCCCGGCTAAAAGCGTACAGTTTAAGGCGATCCCATCTCTCTAAACGGTAAGGATCCACTATTTTCAGCTTTATTTCCAGGTCGTATATTCTTTTTTCTATTTCTTTAAATTCGCATTTCATCCATTTTTTTCCTGAGTTCTTTAAGC
>MFRL01000097.1 GCA_001784565.1 Candidatus Melainabacteria bacterium GWF2_37_15 | reverse complement strand
CGTTATGGAGCAGGTGGATATAGCAAGAAAAGCAATAGCAGATTTACCCAATAAAAAATTCACTTTGGAGCATGATTGCGATGCTGGTGTTACTGAAACCTATAAACTTAGAAAAAGAGGTATATTTACTGAAACGCATTCTTTATTTCCAAAATATGAAAATCCCAATGAATTCAGTGAGTGGATTATTAACAAAGTTAAATCAGAAATCGGCAAAAAAGGAATAGTAAGCAGAATATTAGGATTTTTCCAGAAAACTGAGAAAGCTTAAGATTCCTTCTTTAAATATTTTTTCATAATATAATTATTATTAAGGTTACATGAATTGGCACTTTAGTCTAATAGTGTTTTGCCATTGACATTGATACCTGAAAAGATGCTGAAACATTAGGATGTGCGTTAGCACTTCAGCATGACGTAATTGGAGACCTTAAATGAAACTTGAAAACCAAACTGCTTCTGATTTATTGGGTAAAAACAAGGAAAAATCACAGGCGGCTGCAAAGTATATAATAAACACTCCTGATATCAAAGCATGGCAGTGCCTTCTTGAAAACTCCGACTATGTTTTTAGTTTTATAAAGGAAAAAGCGGGAAGAGCCATAGCAAATGAAATTAATAAGGAAAATGCAGATAAAGTTTTTGAGCTTCTCAAGTTTCATGCACCTGACTGGGATGATTATATTGCAGAAGGCTTAAGCCGATTAAATGACGAGGATATAAGCCATCGAATGATGGAATTATTAAACACGGGTAGTCTGGATGAAAAAACCTATGCTGCAAGGTACTTCTGTTTTTTGCAGTATCCTTCGGCTGCAGAGAGCTTATTTGAAGCATCAAAAAGCTATTGCCAGCAACTTAAAAGCAATGCATCAGAAGCACTCGGAAGTTTAAAGCACGAAGAGTCTTATAAATATTATCTTGAACAATTAAAATCCAGTGATGAATGGGATAAAATAGAAGCCGCACAATTCCTTGCAAGCTATGGCAATAAAGACGCCACCATACCTATTCTTGTAGCAATGGAACACTCCGGCATGGCTGAGCTCATTGCAGGCGAAATAGCAACACTTGTGGATATACATGAATTATTTGAGGAAAATGATGAAAAAACCCGGATACTTGCGCTGGAAGCTCTTGATAACATCATTTCCGGGATCCCGGAAGTTTGGTCTTTGAGATCTGTTCTTGATTTTAAAATTTATGAATGTATGGATAAATTAGTAAACCTCTCTAAAAATGATAATAATGCGGATTTAGCAGGCAGATATGCTCAAATTCTTCTTAAAGCAAAACAAAAATTCAACATGTTTATTAATAATTCTCAATACACGTACGATGAAGAAAACGATATTATGGCCGAGCTCGATGAAATATATCATCTTTTAATGTATGAAAATGAAAAATTCTGGGATATGCAGCTGCAAAGGCTTTTAAAAGAACTTGAAGTTAATGACGCAAAAAGAAAACTTGCGGCAATCGCTGTTTTTAAAGAAACAGAAGCCAGGGAATGCATCCCATGCCTCATTAAGCTAACTCTTGAACAAAATGAAGATGAAGCTGTTATTTCAGAGGCTATAATTACTCTTGCCAAAATGGGTCATACCTCAGAGATTGATAAAGATTTACTTTTGTCAAGGATAAAAGACCCGAATCTCTTTGCAGTAGTGGAAAATTGCCTTGCGGGTAATACTAGCCAACAGAGCGATTTTTAGAGGAAAAGCTTGACAGATTTCTATCAGCGGGTTTAATTAAGTCTGAGTCACATAGTGAGGAAATAAATATGAGTTTAAGGAGAGGGGTTAGCTTAACCTTTATTATAGCTATTTCCTGTATGTTCTGGTTTAGTTATTCTGTAGTTGCCTCAGAAGAAAAATTTGTGGAAACCCAACAGGAAGAACAAAGTTTAGTTTATTATAGACTTCACGAAGCAGAGGAAGGAAAGTCCATACCAGCATCTATATTTGTAAAAGAGGAAAAGATACTTACCTTTACCCAATCTGCTGGTGGATTAAGCCCAAGAGAAAGGGCTGCAATCCTTGCAGACAAACTTAAAGTTTTTGTAGAAAACAACGGAAACCCTGAAAAAATCTATCCGGGTTATAGAAATGGGATTGCTGTCGGTACTTATGAAGACGAAACCCTGTTTACCGCAGATGTTAAAAGTGCACGGTCTTCAGACATGAGCGTCTCCCAACTGGCTTTGTATTGGACAAATAGTATACGGAAAGTGCTTGGAGCTTCAGAACTTTTAAATGACTTTGAACTTTTTAAATTGATTGCTAAGAATAGCGACGGTGGATCTGGATACTTGGAAACTGGTGTTGCTTCCTGGTACGGCGGTCATTTTCACGGCAGAAGAGCTGCTGACGGCAGCGCTTATAATATGAACAAGTTTACGGCAGCCCATAAAACTTTGCCTTTTGGGTCTATAGTAAAGGTTACGAACCTGAGAAACAATAACTCCTGCGTTGTAAAAATCACAGACAGAGGACCTTTTATAGAAGGACGAATCATTGACCTCTCCAGAGTTGCAGCAGAAGAAATAGGTATGCTGGGTTCAGGTGTTTCCAAGGTAAAGATAGAAGTGCTTGGAAGGGTATAGTTTATTAATTCTCTAATTTTAGTAATAGTTGTTTAGCTGCCTTCGGGTCAGTATTAAGTTTTTCAATAAATATAAATAAGAAAGTTTTATTGTTTTTTAATGACTCTAAAAGCTGCTTAGCTTCAAACTCTGTCATATATTGACCGATTAGCTTATTTAAATTCATATCAGTTCTGCTTATTTCTTCTTGGCTTGAACAGTCAATAATCTGTCCATCAGGATAAATCTTACAAGTTTTATCTTTTTTGTCATCTTCTATGTATTCAACGGTTATAGGTTTACCCAGTTTTTTAGCTATTTCTTTCAACTTTTCATCATCAATAGTTTCAATTTCTTTTTCAGCTATACCAATATTCCTGATAACTTCAGCCCTGGAGACTTGATCAGACCTAACCACTCTTAAGTGTGGCCGACCGTGAGTTCCCGTAGCCGCCCAATACTCTTGCTGCTCGATACATATTGGCCCTTCGCCTGTTTTCCACCACTTAAAAGGGATTCTGTATTCTTCTTCAAGAGCAAGGGCCAGGTCGTCAGGAACATCCTGTTTGTCCTGTTCTATAAATCTTACAGTATTTAACTTTAAGCCGTATTCGCGAGCGAATTCCGCTTGAGTTAAATGCTTTATTTTTTCTCTTATTTCTTTAATTTTTTTTCCTGGTGTCATAAAAAAATATCTTGACAGTCATAAAAAATTATCCTATATTTGAATCTATAAAATAGTTTAATCCAAAATAGAGTTTTATACCAGACATAAAGCTCTTACAATATTTGGCAATGCTTTGGGCAAAAGGATATTAATTAATGGAGTTGAAAGATCATAAAGAGGGAACATTTTTAGAAATTATTAATCAACTGGAAGTTCAGGGAAAGAAATTAAAGCCAAAAATAAAAGGATATATTTTGATCGCGATGCTGGCTGTGGAAATGGTCTTAATATACGGTTACGGCAGAACGAAAGAGGAGATTATCCGTTTGCGACAGCAAGTATAATTTCATCCTACTACTCTGTGATTCGCTTTAAAGCCTGCTCCATTGTACAGTTTTGCTCGACACAGTAACTTTCAAGCCATTCAATGTATTTTTGAAGTTCGTACCCACATAAAGCCTCGACAATTTCTCTTGCATTCTGGTCATTCAAGCTTAAATAACCAAGCAAAGCCAGGGCGGCCTTCCTGTCGGGCTTTAAGGGAACACCCTGAAGTTTTTGGATATCTTCATACAAGTATTGAATAATTTCCTCGAAGCCATTAATTGTTATTTTCATCAGGTTACAATTGGATTGGAGGAAATCGGTGAATTTCTGGTTATGGATAAGTTTGCCGGTCATTTATAAAAAACTCCTTTCATAAAAATTAGTGGACTAAAAGCCGTAGGACTAAAAACCGTGGCTTTTAGTCCTACTCTAACATAAATTTGAAATAATGGAAACAGATATAAGAAAAAAATTAGCAGCTAAAATAATAGAATTGAGAAAAGCCAGGGGCTTTTCTCAAGAGGATCTTGCGTTTAAAGCGCAGATAGACAGAAGCTACATGAGCAGAATAGAAAGAGGTTTGGTTTCTACAGGTATAATCAATTTGGAAAAAATAGCTAGAGCCTTGGAAATAAAACCATATGAACTTTTAAAGTTTGATTAAGACCAAACCTGTCACCCTGAAGTGCTAACGCACATCCTAATGTTTCAAGGGTCTTTCCTAGTTGCAACTTGAAGCATGGTATTTTTTACTGGATAGATTCCGGGTCAAGCCCGGAATGACGGTTTAGGGAAATTTTTCGCTTTTATTCCAAGTGGGACAGATTGCCACGGCTGCATAAATGGATATCGCAGCCTCGCAATGACAGTATTGTGATATTGACATTAGTGCGCATTGCGCACCCTGCAAACTTTTTTTATAAATTTTTTTAATATTTCGGGAGGGTGTTAATTTTTATTTTTAGGGGCGTTATATAGGTGTATTAATTTTCAAAAGGAAGGAAAGACATAATATGAAATTATCTCCTATTGATCAACCTACTTTAAGAAAAGTAGAAAAAGTAGAAATTGATTTTTGTAATGAGAGTTCTGGTGAACGCTTACCAAAAATTACACTAAAAAATAAATTTGGCCAACCATTAGCACATTATGATAATAGTGATGGGTGGTGTGATAAAATTGAAGAAGTATGTATGGCTGTGTTCCGGAGGGATCGTCTAGAAGTACCAAAGTTTAACATGCAGGCTTAAATCATTATTTAATAAATTATCTGTACATACACGCAGCGGGTGCGGGATTTGTTGTCAAAATCAATTAGTATAATCTGCTGCCATGTTCCCAGCACCAGTTCATACTGCATTACCGGGAAACTTTGGGAATTCCCAACCATTGACGCCCTGACGTGCGCGTATCCATTGCCGTCCTGCCAGGTTTCATCGTGGTGGTATGTTTTATTCCTTGGCGCAAATCTTTCAAATGCCTCGGGAAGATCCTTTAAAAGTCCTGGTTCATACTCAATTGTAGTAATAGAAGCCGTACTTCCCGGCACATAAACCATTACCTGGGCATTATCAGGGTTATGTTTTTTTATGGCATCTTTTACTTTTTCTGTGATATCAATAATGTCAGTAAACCCACGGGTACTGATATTGAATCTCTCAGTTATTACAGGCATTTTATCCTCCTATTACTTTAAAAATAGGGGTGCACACACTAATGATATGATTGCCATTAATTTAAGAAGTATGTTTAATGATGGTCCTGATGTGTCTTTACAGGGATCACCAACTGTATCGCCAGTAACTGCCGCTGCATGTGCCGGACTTCCTTTTCCTCCAAGGTTGTCTGCTTCAATGAATTTTTTGGCGTTATCCCAAGCACCACCACTATTTGCAAGCATAATTGCAAGGGCAACACCTGATGCTATTGAACCAAACAGTAATCCGCCTAAGGCTTCAGGCCCTAATAAGAACCCGCAAGCTATAGGTGAAGCAACAGCTATCAAACCGGGTACTATCATTTCTTTAATTGCAGAAGCTGCGCTTATGTCAACGCATTTAGCGTAATCAGGTTTTGCATTGCCTTCCATAATGCCTGGAATTTCCCTGAATTGCTTTCTTACTTCTTCAACCATCCGGCTTGCTGCTTTCCCAACAGCTGCCATTGCAAGTGCGGAAAATACAAACGGTAATGTAGCTCCAAATAGTAATCCTACGGCAACTCTTGGATTTAAGATGTCAATGCTTTCAATATTTACTGAGCTTGCATAAGCTGTTAGTAATGCTAATGCTGTAAGAGCTGCAGATCCAATAGCAAAACCTTTGGCAATAGCGGCTGTTGTATTGCCTACTGAGTCCAGTTTATCGGTTCTTTTTCTTACTTCAGGAGGGAGATGTGACATTTCTGCAATACCTCCTGCATTGTCAGCAATTGGACCGTAAGCGTCAACTGCCACAATTGTTCCTGTTATTGCGAGCATACCGACTGAAGCCATAGCAATGCCGTATGTTCCGCCTGCATAAAATGAAACTATTATTGCTATACAGATCGCTACTATTGGCCAGAATGTTGATAACATGCCAACCCCAAGACCTGCGATAATATTGGTTGCTGAACCTGTTATGGATGATTGTGCAATCCGTTTAACAGGTCTGTATTCTGCCGATGTGTAATATTGGGTTATAACGCCTATTGCAATACCTGCAATCAGGCCAGCAAGCAGAGCCCAGAACAGGTCAAAGTTTTTAGGAATAATATATCTTACTGCAAAGTAAGAACCTGTGACTAATAATATAGCGGCAACTATTGTTCCTGAGTTTAAAGCATATAGAGGGTTAGATTTTTCACCGGTTCTCACAAAAGCTGTTCCAATAACAGATGAAATTATACCTATCGCTGAAATAACCAGTGGAAGAAGAATGCCTCTTTCCTGATATGCGATAAAGCCGAGTATCATTGCAGCAATAATTGAACCCACATAAGATTCAAAAAGATCTGCGCCCATGCCAGCCACGTCACCCACGTTATCTCCTACGTTATCAGCAATAACGGCAGGGTTTCTGGGATCATCCTCAGGAATGCCTGATTCTATTTTACCAACAAGGTCAGCGCCAACATCTGCAGCTTTTGTGTAAATTCCACCGCCAACACGTGCGAACAGGGCTATTGAACTGCCGCCCAATGCAAAGCCGTTAATAATGCTTGCATTCTGGAAGATCATGTAAAGAATTGATAAACCTGTAAGACCAAGTCCTACAACGACCATACCCATTACTGTGCCGCCAGAAAATGCGATTCTTAGCGCACTGTTAAGGGATTTTGTAGCTGCCTGGGCTGTTCTTACGTTTGCCCGGGTAGAAACTGACATGCCAATAAAGCCGGCTATTGCGGAGCAAATGCTTCCGGCAAGGTAACATACTGCTGTTTGCCAGCCGATAAAATAATGGATAAGTACAAAAACAACGGCTACAAATATGGCAAGCACGCTATATTCACGAGTTAAGAAAGCCATGGCTCCTGTCTGAATGTATTTGGCAATTTCCTTCATTTTGTTATTACCAGGTTCTGCTTGTGCAATTTTTGCAATAAGCAAAGCTGCGAATATGAGGGATAGAATTCCTGCTAATAAGGAAACGAATAGCAGATTTTGTGTTGTAAGGATATTGAACTCATATACTGATGCTGCCGTTACAAAGGCAGCAAAAAATAAACCAATGCCGATATATTCAATGCCGGCAAATCCAGATCGTTTTTTCAATTTATGCATAGAGTTCTCCTTTTATAATATATTTTCAAGCCCGTAAACAAAGTCATTATTCTTCATTATATGCCTGATGCTCAAAATAACACCCGGCATAAAGCTGATTCTATCAAAAGAATCATGTCTGATGGTGAGAGCTTGCCCTGGTGCGCCAAAAATCACTTCCTGGTGCGCTACAAACCCCGGCAATCTTACGCTGTGGATGTGGATATTAGATTCTGTCACACCACCCCTTGAACCTTGTATGGTTTCGATTTCAAGGCAATTATCCTGAGAGAATTTAGCCCTTTCCTGTGTCATAAGCTGCGCTGTTTTTATGGCTGTACCAGAAGGGGCATCTTTTTTCTTATTATGGTGAAATTCGATGATTTCTGCATTGCTTAAGTATTTAGAAGCTTGTTGGGCGAACATCATCATTAATACAGCGCCTAACGCAAAGTTCGGAGCAATAAGGCAGCCAAACCCCTTTTCCTGCGATAACTTTTTTAGCTCTTCAATCTGGGATTCCGTCAGTCCGGTTGTGCCTATGACAGGTCTTGCGCCTTTTTCAAGTATCAGTTTTGTATGTTTAAATACAAGTTCCGGGTTAGTAAAGTCGATTATTACATCAATTTGTTTGCTTAAGAGTGCTTTTTCAAGCGATTCTTCTATGGTAACCCCGCCTGTTTGCTGGCCAACGTTCATCACGTCAATGGCTGATACCAGTTCAAGATCATTTTCCTGAAGCACAGCGTTAATTACAGCCTGCCCCATTTTTCCGCAGGCGCCGCTAACCGCGACTTTTATTTTTTGTGTCATTGTTATTCTCCTTTTTATCTTTTATTTATTCTAAAATGAAAATATGAACAATATAAGTGATTTAAGGAATTTAAAAATTGATTCATCCTGGAGCCTTTTTCTGGACAGGGACGGGGTAATTAATAAAAGGCTCATTGATGACTATGTGAAACACACAGGCGAGTTTGAGTTTTTGTCGGGCGTGTTGGATGCAATTGCCAAATTTTCAGGAATTTTTGGCAAAATTTTTGTTGTGACTAATCAGCGTGGCATTGCCAGAGGCCTCATGACAGTTGATGACCTGAAATTGGTTAACGATTATATGCTTCAGGAAATCCAAAAATCCGGCGGAAAAATAGATAAGGTGTATTTTTGCCCTCATGACAGAGGGGAAGACTGTGGATGCAGAAAGCCGGATATAGGAATGGCGCTGCAAGCAAGGCAGGAATTTCCTGATGTAGATTTTTCCAAATCGATCATGGTGGGCGATTCAACTTCTGATATGGAATTTGGTAAAAAAGCCGGTATGATTATTGTACGGATTACAGAGAATTATTCTTTATCTGCCTTTGCAAAAGCTTTCTGACTTTGCAGCAACTTTGCAATAAAAAAGCCGTCAATATCACACTCAGACTGTAGAATTAACCTGGAAAACTCAAGTTTAAAGTTTTCATTAGTTTCTAAAAATTTTTGTATAACTTCTTGATCCTCTTCAGGCTCAATACTGCAAGTGCTGTAAACCAGAACTCCCCCGGATTTAAGCATTGTGGCTGCATTATTCAGTATTTTTAACTGCAAATCGGCAAGATTAGTTATATCTTCGGGTTTCCTGTTCCAGCGGGCGTCTGGTCTTTTGCCAAAAACCCCCGTATTTGAGCACGGCGCATCCACGAGTATGCGGTCAAATTCCTGCTTAAATCTTATTTCAGCCGCATCCCCAGCAACTATTTTCACACTTTTAATGCCCAGCCGCTCGCAGTTTTCCTTTATTCTTTCCAATCTTTTAGGGCTAATATCAACTGCAGTAATTTCTCCTTTGTCGCCCATAAGTGAGGCTATATGCGTGGTTTTAGCGCCAGGTGCAGCGCAAAGGTCAAGGATTTTTTCACCAGGCTGGGGGTCTAGAATTGGTGCGACCATGGCGGATGATTCCCCCTGCACAACCCAATAGCCTTCTTTATACCCCGGAAGGTTCTTTATATTACCCTGCGGATTTTCAGGGATGTCAATTTTATCAGTTTTTAGCGTGTTAATGCGTAGGTGGATTTTAGGTGGGCGGTTATTGTATTCCATTATTTTTATTGCGGATTCAATTCCGTAATTTTTCACCCATTTATCCACAAGCCATTTAGGGTGCGAGTATTTTATGTGTAAATCCTCGTCTTTTATTGAAATCTCTGCCCGTTTGCGTATAAAATTCCTTAAAATTGCGTTAACAAAGGAAGCGGAGTTCTTGTCCAGCTTTCTGCACAAATCAACGTATGAATTCACAACCGCATAATCAGGCCGTTTAAGATATTCCAGCTCAAATATTCCCAATCGCAGGAGGTTTCTCACTACAGGAGATAATTTTTTAATTTTTCTTGTAGAAACCTGCTCAATAAAATAATCCAGCGCAAGTTTAAATTTTACGGTACTAGCGACGGTATTAGTCAGGTCAGACGGGTTATCAACTTTGCCTGCATAAAGTTCCAGAGTTTCATCGTAAGAATTATTATGCTCAAGTATTTTTACCAGGCAATTTAAGGCAGCCTGCCTTACTTCCATCCTAGTCCTTTAACAAGGCCAGCCAGATTTCCGGCTTCTTTGGAATAAATAATGTCTTTATCTTTTTGCTGCGCAGCTAAGATTTCTTCTGCAAATTTTTCAGGATCAGCAACATCAAGGCCCTGCATAACCGTTAAAACATTAACCCCTGCTTTATCTAATCTGTTTCTTAGTCCTGATATATATGAGGTGAGGCCGTCTTTTGCGCTTTTATAAGTATAATGAGCCAGTTCTTCTTTTTTATTTGATGCGTAGCTGACTGCTATTATAAAGCCTGATCCACATTCTTCAAAATCTGTGGCAATTATATTTAACATTGCTACAAGGCCGGTATAATTAATGTCGATTATTTTTTTTGTTTCCAGAAAATCTTTGTGAGCTCTGATTTCATCACCCTGATAATCTACAGTGCTGATAACTCCGAATGGCTTGGGGGATAAACTGTTGTAAAAATTCCTGTGATTGTAGAATTCCGTAATATCAAGCTTTAATAATTGAACATCCACCCCGTGTTGTTCAGCAATACGGTTTCTTGTTTCTTCCAGATTTTCCGGATCTTTATCCACAAGGTAAAGATCATACCCGTATGATGCGTATTTTTCCGCTAGAGCTTTTGCAATATGAGAATTCGCTCCCAGTACAAGTACATAGCCCATTGTTTTTCCTCTTTTAAAATTAGAATACTATTTAGATTCGTTTCGATTTAATTATAACAGAATTAAAAAAAAATTAAATTTTTATAAAAAGGCTTGACATTAAGTAAAATTTGGTAAATACTAAAGTTAATTAAATAAAGTGTTATGGATACACTTTTTGAATATAAGAAATAAGTTAAGGAAACCAAAATGAAATCAAAAAACAGGAGCTTGATTAAAAATGAATACTATATACAGAATACAACAAAAACCTTACGTACTCGACCCGCTCCCATTAAATAAAGGGTATTTATTCCCAAATGAAAAGAACCGGGTCAACAAAAACAACGTAAGTTTCACATCTAATAACTCTAACCCATTCAGAAAAACATCAAACGAACTTACAACACAAATAGAAAAATTCAGAGAACTACAAACACAACTTAGAACCCACAATAACAACGGAACCCAACTCAACACAATAGCATAACACCCTTCGGAAGAAGAGATCATAAGGCAAAAAACACAAGGCAGAGAAGATGAAAAGCGGCAGTAAGTGCCGCTTCTTTTTTTGTACGAAATGTAAATTTATGCCTAAATAATATTGAGGGTGTGGCTCCCGTCGGGACAATGTCGTCAACTTAAGAAAAAAGATGGAATATATTAATAAAAGGGAAGAGGTCAAATGATAAAAAAACAATAAACTTACTAAATAAATTGCA
>MFRL01000096.1 GCA_001784565.1 Candidatus Melainabacteria bacterium GWF2_37_15 | reverse complement strand
TTTTATCATTTGACCTCTTCCCTTTTATTAATATATTCCATCTTTTTTCTTAAGTTGACGACATTGAGCCGCAGCCTACCCCACCTGCTAATATGTTTTAAATTTGTAAATAAATTGTCAAAACATAGGAAACTATTATAATATAAGAAAATACTCAGGAATCTGGAGAAGAAATGTGTTCGATCCTGTAATACTGTCACCTTTAATTTTGATTATTATGATTTTTCTGACTTACCTTAATGTAGTGGAAAGCCAGAAAGGAAAGGATATTCAGAACAAATTAGATAGATTAGCCGATACCCTTGACAAACTTGCAGAAAAATTAGATAAATAATATAAATATTTATTTTATAGGAGATTTAAATATGATAGATTTCACTCTTATACTGCCTATTTTGTTAATTATTCTAATTTTTTTAACATACACTAATATATCAATGCGAGAAAAACTTGATAAATTAACAACTGCAGTGGGTAAGCTCGCAGAAAAATAAACCTTCTAAAAGTAGTGGCGTAGGTACTCATTTATTATTTTTGAATGAAAGTTTGCCTTGGCGTAGTCGTGATATTAAGGGGATTGAAGAGGGCGAAGCCCTCTTCAATCCCCTTAAATAATGTTCTTAACGCCAAGGTCAACTTTAAAATAAATAAAATTAATGACTCCAACGCCGCGGTAAATCAGGCTTTGCAATTGTAGTACTAGAACTGTTCAAGAAACCTTACATCATTGTTAAAGAAAAGCCGAATATCATTAATTGCATATTTGAGCATTGCAAGCCTTTCCACGCCCATGCCAAACGCAAAACCTGAGTATTTATCAGGGTCAATATTTACGTTCCTTAAAACATTCGGGTCAATCATACCTGCACCAAGTATCTCCAGCCATCCACTTTGAGAACATGTCCTGCATCCTTTGCCCGCACAAATAATACACTGCACGTCGATCTCCACACTCGGCTCGGTAAAAGGGAAAAAGCTTGTCCTGAATCTTGTTGGCCTTACTTGCCCGAAGAATTCTTCCGTGAATTTATTAAGAACGCCTTTTAAATCCCCGAATGTCACGTGTTCGTCCACCATAAATCCTTCCACCTGATGGAAAAGGTTATTTTTTCTGCTGCTTACAGCTTCTGATCTGTAAACACGCCCCGGGCTTATTACCCGGAATGGAGGGGCTGATTTTTCCATGGTTCTTATCTGGGAATTCGATGTCTGGCTCCTTAATAAGAGGTTTGATGCGTTAATTGTGTAAAACGTGTCCTGCATGTCTTTAGCCGGGTGATCTGGCGGGAAATTCAGGGCATCAAAGTTATAGTATTCTGTCTCAACTTCAGGGCTGTTTTCTTCTTTAATTAAGCTAAAGCCCATCATGTGAAAAATTGAGACTATTTCATTTATTGTAAGTGTTAATGGGTGCTGTTTTCCATAGGGGATGAAGTCCCCGGGCAACGTTACATCAATTTTTTCAGATTCCAGCTTTTCTGATAAGTTTTGTTTATAAAGTATTTCGTGCTTTTGTTCCAGGCTGTTTTCTATTTCCTCGGCGGTTTTATTTGCTATTTCGCCGATAATTGGCCTTTCTTCAGGGGACAGGTCTTTAACTCCACGCCTAATGGTGTTTAGTTCGCCCTTCCTGCTTAAATATTTAATTCTTATTTCCTGCAATTCCTTTAAATCGGCCGCATTATTTATTTCTTCAAGTGCCTGATTCTTTAACTGTTCGAGTTTGGCTTTCATGATTTTGTCCTTTTATGACATCAATTTTTTCATGAGAAAATATTAACATGAATAAAAATATAGTTTTAATCGGGCTTATGGGATCAGGGAAGTCCACGATAGGAAAGTGTCTGGCCGAAAAAACCAGCATGGAATTTTTTGACACAGATGAATTAATTATACAAAAAGCCGGAAAACCAATTAGCAAAATATTTGAGGATGCGGGAGAGCCATTTTTTCGTGATCTGGAATCGGAAGCAATAGAAGAAGTTTCGAAAAAGCAGAATGCTGTAATTTCTACAGGCGGCGGTGCAGTACTGCGGGACGAGAATATGGAAAATCTTAAAAAATCAGGCATTTTATTCTTCCTGCAAGCCTCGCCAGAAACGCTTTATGAGCGGGTAAAAGATGATAAATCCCGGCCTCTCTTGCGTGGAGATGATCCGGCAGGTATCCTGAGAAGAATTCTTATTGCAAGAACGCCTTTTTATGAACAGGCTAATTTCAATATAAATACGGAAAATTCAACAGTAGAACAGGTTTGTGAAGAGATTTTAAGGTTATACTATGGACATTCTAATTAAAAACGGCTTTGTGGCCACATCAAAAGAAACAAAAATCGCTGACATACTTATAAAAAACGGTAAAATACACACAGTTGGCGAGAACATAACTGATGAAGCCGCAAAAATCATCGACGCTACTAATATGCTGGTAATGCCAGGCGGCGTGGATGTACACACCCATCTGGATATGCCCTTTATGGGGACCACCACGAGCGATGATTTTGAATCCGGTACTATCGCCGCAGCATTTGGCGGCACAACGAGTATAGTTGATTATGTAATGCCCAAAAAGGGAGAAAGCCTTAAAAAAGCTATTGATAAATGGCAAAAAAAAGCTGCTGGTAAGGCTGTGATTGATTATGGCTTCCATGTTTCTATTGTACCCCCGGTGCATAAAACAATAAAAGAGCTGGAATCTCTTGCTGAAGCAGGCATTACCAGCGTTAAATACTTTCTTGCATATAAAGACGCCCTTATGCTGGATGATGCAAGTCTGTATAACTTGCTTGAGGAAGCCAGGAAACATAAAATTCTGGTGTGCGTGCATGCAGAAAACGGTGAAATAATTGATTTTCTAACAAAAAGGTTTTTAAAAGAGAAAAAAACCGCACCTATTTACCATGCCTACTCGCGGCCGCCGGAACTAGAAGGCGAGGCCGTATCAAGGGTTATAAAGCTGGCAGATATGACGAAAACCCCGGTTTATTTTGTTCATTTATCTACAAAAGACAGTATGAGAGAAATTAAACTAGCAAAAAAAGATAAGCAAGCGGTTTTTGCGGAAACTTGCCCTCAATATATGCTGTTGTCAGAAAATAAATATTTTGAAAAGAGTTTTTTAGGGGCTAAATACATTATGTCCCCACCGCTTAGAAGGTTCAAACACTGTGATTACCTTAAAAAGTCATTGTTGAATGATCATATTGACGTTATAGCAACGGATCACTGCTCATTTAACTTTAATAAACAGAAACAGCGTGGAATGAGGAATTTTACGCAGATACCTAATGGAATCCCCGGCATAGAAACCCGCATGCCGCTTATGTACAACGAAATGGTCGTTAAAATGGGGATGAGCGTAAGTAAGTTTGTGGAAATTAATTGCACAAGACCAGCAAAAATGTTTGGATTAAAGCAAAAAGGCGACATTAAACCCGGCAAAGATGCTGATATTGCGATATGGAACCCTGATTTAATCTGGAAAATTAAAAAAAGCAAATTGCATGAAAGAGTGGATTACACGCCATTTGAAGACATGGCAATTACTGGAAAGCCCGTTATAGTTTTATCTCGCGGCGAGATAATAGTGGAGAATAATGAATTAAAAGTAAATGCAGGCCACGGGCAGTACATAAAGAGAGAAATATCAACACTTGCGTATTAAGTATGCGGCAAGAAATTTTTATATTAAAATTTTTATAATTATTAATTTGGGAGGAATATAATCGTGGAACTGGAAACTATAAAAACCGTTGACAATGAAATAGCTGAGCTGATAGGAAAAGAACTCGGCAGACAGAGAAACACTATTGAGCTGATAGCTAGCGAAAACTTCACCAGCCCTGCGGTTATGGCTGCATGCGGAACCGTCTTGACGAACAAATACGCAGAAGGCAAGCCCGGCAAACGATTCTATAATGGTTGTGAAATAATCGACGAAATTGAAACCCTGGCACAGGAGCGGGTTAAAAAGCTCTTTGGCGTAGATCATGCCAACGTCCAGCCCCATAGCGGCGCACAGGCAAATATGTCGGTGTTTTTATATGCCCTGAAAGCTGGCGACAAAATACTTGGTATGGACTTATCAAACGGCGGACACCTTACACATGGCTCTCCTGCAAACTTTTCAGGTATGTATTTTGATGTTGCTTCATATGGTGTCAACAGCGAAGGCTATATAGACTATGAAAATCTTGAAAGACTTGCTTGTGAACACAGGCCAAAAATGATTATCTGCGGAGCTAGCGCGTATGCAAGAACTATTGATTTTAAAAGATTTAAGGATGTTGCAAATAAAGTCGGAGCATACCTTATGGCTGACATTGCCCACATAGCAGGCCTTGTGGCAACCGGCCATCACCCATCACCGGTAAGTTACGCTGATTTTATAACCACAACCACCCATAAGACATTGAGAGGTCCACGCGGAGGTGTTGTAATGTGTTCAGCAGAACATGCCCAGGGAATAGATAAAGCTGTTTTCCCGGGAATACAGGGCGGTCCGCTTGAACACATAATCGCTGGCAAAGCAGTGGCATTTAAGGAAGCGTTACAACCTGAATTTAAAGAGTATTCTGCAAATATAATTAAAAACGCTCAGGCATTAGCAGAAACACTGGTTAATAATGGAATCGACCTTGTAAGCGGAGGCACTGACAACCATTTAATGATTGTAGACCTGAGAAAATTTGACCAGACAGGAAAAGACATCAGCAATATTCTCGAAAAAGTAAATATAACAGCTAATAAAAACACCGTGCCAAACGATCCAAAGAGCCCGTTTGTGACCAGCGGTGTAAGGCTCGGCACACCGGCAATAACCACAAGAGGATTTACAACTGACGATATGAAAAAAGTCGGAGAAATAATAGCTGAAGTAATTAAAAACCCTGAAAACGAGCAAAAGCTGGCTGAATTAAAGCAAAAATCAATGGAACTCTGCGCTAAATACCCGTTATACCCTAATATGTAAAAAAGGAAGTTTAATAATGGACGAATTTGAAAAACGAATGGAAATAATAGCCGAAGTGTGCAGCAAAAGGGAATTTACAGCACGCGAACTGTTCAATGCTTTTGATGTGGACGGGGATAGCGTAATTACCAAAGCTGATCTCAAATTACTGGCCGGTAGTGATGGAGATAAAGAGCATTTTTCCAAAAATGACCTGAAAAACCTCTACGCACACGTGGGTAAAAAGATTTGCAAGGAAGTTTGCCAGATAATAGAAGAAGATTCCGGCAATGAGTACATAACTATTGACGAGTTGCTCAAGGTTTTAGACAAAAACAATGATGGAAAAATAAAATTTGGGGATTTTTTAAGAATCGCTAAAAAAGACGGGGATTTTATGTTCATCACAAGACAGGAACTGGAAGCAGAATTCAAGGAATTATGGAAAAATCCTGCGGAGCAGAAAAGTTTTCTTGAAAGATTATTTGATTAAGCAAGCTTTTTCCTGACAAATACAAAC
Organism: Candidatus Melainabacteria bacterium GWF2_37_15; assembly: GCA_001784565.1. Classification (GTDB taxonomy): domain Bacteria; phylum Cyanobacteriota; class Vampirovibrionia; order Gastranaerophilales; family UBA9971; genus GWF2-37-15. The sequence continues at coordinate 4,782 of MFRL01000096.1, read as the reverse complement.
ATCACCGCCATAACCACCATGAGTATACCTGCAATGGTGAAATTTCCTGATATTCCCCTTATAAGTAAAGGAGAAAAGAACTGCCCAAGATAGAAACAGGTTGTTAACCCGCCGAACGCCCTTCCTGTAAATTCAAAGTTGCTGATTGATCCTACCCATACTCTTAAATTGGGAACAACCAGCCCCATTCCCACACCAGCTACCATAAGCCCTACCACTGAAAATAAATACTCAGGATAGGATGAAATAACTATATATCCTGCTCCTATAATGAGAAAAGGTATAATAAACAGATCTCTGAATGATAAACGATCTTTTATTTTTTTGTAGAAAATTGATGTGGTAGCTGAACAAATAGACACTATACACAGCGTAAAGGCGATATGTGTGTTGGTTATGGTCGGCATTATTGATTTTAAGTAAAAAGGAATTTGAAGGGGTATCATATAAAAGAAAGCCATTAAAAAAAAGGCTGCCAGGTAAATTTTGGCATACTTTTTTAAATCAAAAACATTTATGTTTGTAGAAATAGTTCTTTTTATGTCAGGCTCATCTATAAATATTGCAAACAAAATAAGCAGCACAAGTGGGGAAAGATACACCAGAAAGGTATTTCTCCAGTAAGAATCAGCTAAAAAGCCTCCTATTAAGATATAAAATAGCCCCCCATAACCTATAAAAGAAGATTGAATCCCCATCATCCTGCTCAACTCAGGCCCTTTATAATAGTCTGTAATAAGCGCGCTGCACCCTGTTATTACCCCGGAAACTGCTATGCCCAGAATTGCTCGACTTATGAGCAAATCATAAATGGAAGTTGCAAAATAACCGGCTGTTCCTGATAATACATAAACAATAATGCTGTATAGGACAACCTTTTTTCTGCCGTATTTGTCTGTAAAATAGCCAATAAAAGGCGAACTGGCCACAATAAAAAGAGCGGGTAAGGTAAGAACAAGCTTTACCAGCAGGTCAATATTAGGCGTATCAATAAAAGCCTCTTTAATTTTAGGCAACACAGGCGCGAGGGTAAAGTCGGCCATAATGACCAGGGTGCTGGTTATGAGTAAGATCAGGGCTCTCATTGTTAACTATTGCAACAGCCTGAGCGCCTCTTCAAGAAGCTGCATGTTAGTTTTAATGAGTTTATTCGTCAATTCCATCTTCATTTTGGCTTCCTGGAAATACGTAATATTGGCCTTAAAATCAGTGTTTGCCATCTCAATAAGCCCGCTTCTGATTTCACCTCTTCCTACAACAGGCTTGCCGGATTCTTCATTTTCCATAAAATAACCGGATCCCACCTGCGTCATAGCCGGTGCATTGTGGAAATTCATAACAGCCAGCTTGTATAGAGGTACTTTTATTTTGCCGCTGTCAGCCTTTCCATAAAGAACGCCATCTCCCTCGATTTTATATTCTTCGTATTTTCCAAGGTATTTCCCGTTACTCGGGTCAATCCACAGCTTAATTTCTGTTGTAGGGATCATTGCCAGATTATCTTCCGCTTTTGCCATTCTTGGATCGCTATAAGACGGGACACCTGCCTGAATTTCTCCTTTATCATTAAGGATATACCCCTGTACTGAATGACCTTCTTTTGTTCTGTAAACTCCTTCAGAATCAAAGGTGAATTCTCCAAGCCTGGTGTATAAAACCTGGTTTTTAGGTGTTTTTGTAACAAAAAAGCCCTGACCTTCGAGAAATACGTTCTCGTCAGATGTGCCAGGAGTAGACTTGCCCTGGCCTATATGCACCCTTAAATCTTCGAGTTCTGCCCCGTCCAGAAAATTTTTGAAACTGGATCGGAATTCCCGATAGCCAGGGGTGTAAATATTAGACAGGTTAAGTGTTATCTGGTCTATCCATTCCTTGGTAACTGCCTGCGTATTGATTGCTGTAACAAAGGAATCTCTCATTTGTTGCCTCCTTTATCTCTTTTATTTTTATTCTGATTTTTATTATCGTCCCGGTAATAAATTTCCTCGTAGGGCAGGCCTTCTGCATCCATTTTTTGCTTCAGGGCAGGAATACTACTTTTTAGCGCATATTCCATAGCAGCATCGTTTGAAATAAACTCTGCTGTTAGCTTGCCATCAGTATTAATTTTAAGAATAACCGCAGAATCCCCTTCAAAGCTTAATCTTACCGGCTTCTGGGTATTAAACGAATATTCAACAAGGTTAAACAGTCCCTTTGAAAAATTGAGTGTTTTGTATGAAACCTGCTGCACGCCTTCTTCTTGCGGGTTTATATAGCTAACCTGCATATCCTTCGGGGTAATGCTGTCTATGCTGATTTCTGTTTTTTCCGCGCATAATTTTAAGAATTGAATATCTTCTTTCCTCATGGAATCAAGATTTAAAGTTGGAATCTTACTCTTGGCATTCTGTGTTTTTCCCAGCCCTGAAAGAACAGTTTTAAAGTCAGGAGCATTATTTGGCAGGTTATCCGGTTGTATTTTAAGCATCTCTACATTAAGCATATTTACAAATGCAGCCAGAAAATTATTTGTATCATTGTTTTTTTTGTCTTCAATTTTCATTTAAAAGCTGCCTTTCTTCTTCTGATAATCTCTGTATTTCCTCTGCTTCTGCTTCTTCTGCCATTTTTTCCCTCATTTTTGCAAAATGCTTCTGCCCCGCGACTTCGTCCAGGCGTTTCATTTCAGTTTTTCGTTCTTCCTCTTTATACTGTTCATGGGCTTTTTCTTTATGCTTTTCCATTACGTTGACTTCTTTTTCCATTTCCCGGAGTTTTTCTTTTTCCTGTTCCAGTTTTATTATTGCCTGTTCTTTTTCTTCCTCCAGTGCTTTTATAATGTCGTCAAGGTGCTTAATGTATATATCGTAACTTTCCATTAATGTGTGGTGGGCTGAATAAATGGTTTTTCTTAATTGAATTACAGCTTGGACGTTTTTATCTATTTCTGCCTGAATCCTGGCTACTTCATTCTGTGCCTTAATTACTTCATTTATCTGTTCTTCCTTTTTCTGGATTCTGTACTTAAGTACTTTGTCCAACCTGTACTTAAAAGGCACAATAATTCCTCGATATATTTCACCATAATAATTTTGAAGGAATTCCCAATATGTTATAACCTCCAGGCGTATGAATATGTTTTAAATTTTAATAATGGTTTTGAGAAATTCCATAAAATCATTTAGAAGGAATAGTGGCGTATTTACGCCAAAATATTAAATTTTTGTTAAAAAATGTAACAGATATATATATTAGATATATAAAAAATAGCAATTTTTTATATCAAGCAGTTTTTATATATATACAAGAGGTTAATAAAAAAGAAGAGATCTAAAAGACAGTAATAACAAAGAATTATAAAATATCCTCCTCCCTTCCTTCCTTACAAAACTTACCAAATATCCCCTACAGCAAAGCTTCAACAGGATTTGGTGAATGAGACAGCGTAAAAACTGTCTTTTTTTATTTGGAATGGTTGATTCTTAAGAAAATAGGCTGGGTCAATTTAAATTGACCCAGCCTACAGAGCTTCTTAATATATTTTCCTATTCTTTCTCAGCATTTTCTTCGTTTACAAAAGGATTATTTTCAAGTTTAATTCCTTTTTCTTTAAGAGCTTGCTCTATTACTTCTCCTGCTTCTTCAATTTCTTTAAGGCCATCTTTTCCGAAAGTTTGCTCCATTGCTTGTTCCATTTGCACAGGGGCGTTGTAACCTTCTTTAAAAAGGGCTCCAGTAAGTCCAATAACTCCTAAGAATGTCGCCACAAAAGCGGCCTTAAGGGGCATGGGAATCGGTTTATCAGAGTTTTCAAAATATCTTTGCCAATCCGCTGGGGTTTTTACTTCATTTCTATTATGACCAAAATGAAGTCTTTTTGCATAATCATAACTTTGAACGTTTCCTAATCTGCCAATCATGTTCTCTTCCTTTCGTTACTTTTATCTACCTACATGTTTGTGAATTTGATTTCTACTACTTTTATAAAAAACGTGAAGGAAAAAATTGACATTCCAAAGAAGAGAATTTCACCCCCTCTCGCGAAAACCCTTGCTACATCTAAAAAACTAATCTTAATAGTTGTTTACATTACACTCTAAATTTGTAAATCAGTCACGCCTACATCGTCAAGAATGACGATATCTAGTAATCACGCCCCAAATATGGTATAATAACATTGATAACTTTTATATCACTGCCCCATTTCTGAGAATCAGAAATAAAACCAAAAAAAATGAAAAAAAAGTGTAAAAAAGTGTAAAAAAATCTACTTTTTTCGGATTATCAGAAATTCAGTCCTGTTATACGTTATACCATCACTATCCTGGCCAGGGTTGAAAAGAATCCGACTAACCAGTCTAAAAATACTATCCCGCCTAGCACAGGGACGAAAATAAACAGCAATATCCTTTCTGAAGAAAGGTCATAAGCTTTTATAATTGCAAAAAGGGTTAAAATTGTTGTCCATATCCAGACCCCAAGACCCGCCAGCACGCCTATTATTCCTGTTAAAAGGCCGCCGGTTTTAAAAAGTGCAATTGGTCCCATAAAAATCCAGGGCAACAGGGCAAAAGCTGATAAAGTAAGAAAAACTTCAAGTCTACCGCCTCTTTTGAATATAGAGGCTATCATTTCAATAAAAAATGCGAAAAAAGCCCACTTAATTATCCCTGAAAATGCTGCGGATATAATATTGAAAAAACTCCATGCATTAAGATTAGCAACATTGAGAAGCGGGCTTATTATGCTTATTGCAATAACAATAGCCAGACTTATTATTAAATTTGTGTTTTGTTTAAG
>MFRL01000095.1 GCA_001784565.1 Candidatus Melainabacteria bacterium GWF2_37_15 | reverse complement strand
GGCGAAGGCCAGCGTTCCGGCAATAGCAGGAAGGTGGGTTTTGAAGGCGGACAAATGCCTGCTTACAGGAAGTTGCCTAAATTAAAAGGGTTTAAACTCATTAATACTATAGTTTATGCTGAACTTAACGTTTCTGACATTGAAAAAATGGATGAAAAAGTAATTGATATCAACATGTTAAAGGAAAAAGGCCTGTTTTCACAGAAATATCAGGAATTACGAGTCCTTGGCAATGGCGAAATCAAGAGAAAAGTTACAATTAAAGCAAGGCATTTTACAAAATCAGCTAAAGAAAAAATTGAAGCTGCTGGTGGAAAAGCAGAACTGGCATAAATCAGCCTGAACTAGTATAATTTATTTATGCTGGGATATATTTGGTTATTTTTTATTTTAACAGCCCTGATAATAGGGGGGGCCACTGGCAGGATTGCTGAAGTTGGTCAGGCCGCTATTGATTATTCCAAGATGGCTGTAGAAATAGCAATTTCTTTAATTGGTATAATGGCGCTGTGGCTTGGGATTATGAAGCTGGCTGAGGCTTCAGGTCTTATTGTGCTGGTTTCTAAGGTTATAAAGCCTGTTACGAGAAGGTTGTTTCCCGATGTGCCGGCGGATCATCCAGCTATAGGCAATATTGCCATGAATTTTTCTGCAAATGCCCTAGGGGTAACAAATGCGGCTACACCGATAGGCATAAAGGCAATGAAGGAGCTGCAATCCCTTAATAAAAACAAAAATACTGCAACAAACGCAATGTGTACATTTTTAGCTATAAATACAGCGGGCGTACAGCTTGTACCTGCTTCTATCATTGCTGTTCTGGTGGCGGCAGGAGCTAAAGAGCCTATGGTTATTATTGGGCCTACGATTTTGGCTACTGGAATTGCGTTAGTTTCAGCTATTATAACGGTTAAGTTATTGGAAAAACTTCCTGTGTTTAATTCTACACAGGTTAAGCAAGAAGAGGAGCCGGAATGTTTGTCAAATTAGTAGAAACAATTTCGGTCTGGGTTATTCCTTTAATGATTGGGCTGATCCCTTTGTGGGCTTTGTATAAGAAAGTGCCATTGTACGACACCTTTATTAAGGGAGCTAAAGAAGGCCTGGGTGTTGGCTTGAGAATTATACCATATTTGGTTGCAATACTTGTGGCAATTGGTATGTTCAGGGCATCAGGGGCTATAGATTTACTTGCGCAGGTATTAAGTCCTGTATTAAATTTAATTGGCATGCCAGCTGATGTTTTGCCATTAGCAATAATAAAGCCGCTTTCGGGAAGCGGGGCTTTGGGAATTACAAGCGAGATTGCAAATCAGCATGGCGGGGATTCTTATATGGCGAGGCTTGCTGCTGTAATGACCGGAAGCTCTGAAACAACGTTGTATGTTATAGCTGTTTATTTTGGCGCTGTGGGTGTTACAAGGCTTAGGCATGCTTTGATTGCTGGTTTAGTGGCTGATGTAGCAGGCTTGTTGGCTGCGTTGTTTATTTCACAAATTATGTTTCTTTAATAATAAAACCTTTTCGCTAGCAAATTTTTAACCCAACTTGTTTTTATATAAGTAAGGGTAAAGGTAAAAACTTATATTTGTTAAATTTTAACAAATGGAGTAGGGGGTATAGGAAATGGTAGAAGTTTATAACAATAGATCAGTCTTTATAAGAAATAATCAGCAAAATTGCCCTTATTGTAATCCTGCTCCTTCTGCTGATAACGATATATTTAGCAGATTTTTCAATTCAGTAGGGCAGAATCAGGGAATGTCAGAGTATAATGCAGAACCCAGGAATTTGATGGAATTGTTAAAGGAGATATTTGGTTTAGGTCAGCAAAATAATGTAATGCCGGGTGGCAATCCAAGAAAAGATTCCATGATTGGTAGTATTTTAAACAGTACTCAGAATTATGACAGGCTGGATAATAACAGAGGAGTTGATGGCAGTATATACAATGACCCTGAGCTTTCTGAATTGCTGCAAATGCTTGATATAGCTGATAATAACCAAAAAGACAGATCCATATATGAACTATTAAATAGTATGAATAATTCTACAAACCCGCAACAAAGGCAGCAGTCTTTAAATTCAGTAAGGAATGCTCATCAAAATATGTTGGGTACAAATTATGATGCTTTAACAAAAGGCACTCCAGGCATAAATAATGAAAAACTTGAAGGTTTAAGAATTCCACAGAACAAGCCGGGTGAAATAAGTTCGGCTGACTGGGCAAAAATTCAGAAACTGGATCCGCAAATGCAGGCAGCGGTATCAGAATTGTATAAACGGGCTGGAGAACAGGGAATATCTTTTAATATTTCAAGCGGGTTAAGAACACATGCAGAGCAGGCAGCAACTTATGCAAAATATGGTCCGGGTCGTGCAGCAAGGCCCGGAAGTTCCCAGCATGAATTTGGGCGAGCAATAGATATTCAGGCAGGCAAGCAGGATAAGGTAAGGCTTGGACAAATCTGGCAGGGAATGGGCTTTAAATGGGGCAAGGATTTTGGCGAAGACTGGCATTTTGACTTAAGATCAAGATAAATACTAAAGATAAGGGGTATAGGGAAATGGCAGAAGGTGTAGGAACAGATTTTTTAAGTAATATACATAAATTTTTAGGGAATGTTAGAACTGCTGATCAAAGAGCAGACGGACGAGTCGGGAATATCTTCGCAGCTCCGGAACTGGCCGAGCATTATGGAGATTTCCTTAATTATGGCGGTGATAAAGACATGGAAGCACTGTCGTTATTTTCAGGCATACTTGTAAGGGATGGAAAAGACGGGAACTTTGATTTAAAACAGGGCATGACCCCAATATTGATTGAACGGGCAAATGGTATTCCTGATATAGGTTCAATACTTAATCCTGAAGAACAGGGTATTATTAGTAATGTTTTACAACATCCCGGCAGATTGCAAGGTGAGGGGTTATCGCCTGAACAGAGTGTTTTATTGCTTTTATCTTTATTAAAAGATCAGAGAACTTCTAATGCTTACAATGATTATATGGGTACAGCCAAAGAAACCGGGCGTTTTCAGGGAAATAAACCGGGCTTTATACCGCAGTTAGGTTCACTTGGCCAGGCAGACGCTTCTTATAAATCAGGGCAAGGTATAGATAGTAAATACAATAATATTGCTTCTAAAGACACAAAGGCTATGGTAGAAAGAGCGGCTCAGGAATATGGAAATGATCCAAACCTTTTAATGGCAGTAATGGGAGCTGAATCAGGAGGTAATCCGAATGCAGTGTCTCCTAGGGGCGCACAGGGTCGTATGCAGATTATGCCGGATACTGCTGGTGACCTTGCCAGAGAAATGGGAACAACACAGCAACAGGTTTTAAATGATCCTGAAACAAATATAAGAGCTAGTTCGTTATATTTAAAGAAACTGCGGAATATGTTTGGCGGCGATGTTAAGCTTGCGCTTGCTGCTTATAATGCAGGGCCAGGAGCCGTTAAAAAGCATGGTGGTATTCCTCCATATAGAGAAACACAGAATTATGTAGCAAAAGTAACCAACAATTACAATAAAATGGGATAAATAATTTTAATCAGTTCAGAAGCATATCACTCAATAGGGGAGCAGTCGGGTACTGCCCCCTTTTAATTTATATTGTATAATCAATAAACTAAAAGTTTGAGTTTGAGGATAAAGAAAATTATGGTTCCTGATGTAGGCGATGTTTCTTTAATAGAACCACCGAAAACAGAAATTTATTATTGTGTGGAAAATACCAAAATTGATGGAATAAATACAAAAAAATATTATAAAGAGTTTGATTTAGATCATATAAAAGTAAATAATGCGAGAACTATTACAAAGGCTGTTCTTAATGAATGTAAAAAGCAGGGTAAAAATTGTGAACAGGCTAAAAAAGCGGTAATAATAGCTTTGACTGTTGCAATGCAGGAATCAGGGTTGATGAATATTGAAGGCAGCAGGTATAAAGGGTTATTTCAGCAGGATTCAGGTTGGGGGCCTCGTGAAGAGAGGATGGATCCCGAAAAAGCAGCCATTAGGTTTACTAAGGCGTTGTTAAAAAAAGATTTTATGAATATGTCAGTACAACAGGCAGCACAGGCAGTACAAAGGTCGGGAAACCCTGGGGCCTACACCCGGCATGTTAATAAAGCTATTCTTTTAACTACTTTTTTATGGCAGTAGGTATAATTTTTAATTTTTCATCAACAATATCAAGCATTTTGCTTCTATAATTTAAAAGCATATCGCTTGAACCTGCTTCAAACCGTAAAGTGAAGACGGGTTCTGTATTACTGGCTCGAATCAGGGCAAAACCATCGTCAAATACCAGCCTTACGCCGTCAATGGTAATAACTTTATTGATTTTATTGGCGAATACGTCCGGTTTTGAAGCAAATTCGCTCTGTAATTCTTCAACTATCCTGTATTTATGCTCGTTAGGACAGTGGAGGCGGACTTCTTCGGATGTAAAGGTTTGAGGGAAGGAATTAATAAATTCATGCACGCTGAAATTTGGATTTTCAGCTTTTTTGCTGCTCACTATTTCAATAAATCTGCATCCTGCGTAAACTGCGTCATCGTAGCCGTAATAGCGGTCTTTAAAGAATATATGCCCGCTCATTTCTCCGGCCATAAGAGCATTTTCTTCTTTCATTTTGCTTTTAATAAAGCCGTGGCCTGTTTTCCACATTATTGCGCAGCCGTCGTTCTTTTCTATTGTGTCATATAAGACCTGGGAGCATTTAACTTCAGACACAAAAGTGGGGTTTTCTTTTTTGTTTTTACTTAAAATATCCAGGGCAAAAATAAGCATTAACCTGTCTCCTGCCAGGCTAATGCCTTTATCGTCAACTATACCGATTCTGTCTGAGTCACCATCGAATGCAATGCCAAAATCTGCTTTTGTTTCAATTTCTTTTGCTTTTAAGTCAGCCAGGGTTTTTTCATCACTTGGGTTTGGGTGGTGGTTCGGGAAGTTGCCGTCGGGTTCTGAATATAGTTCAACAACTTCGCATCCCATTTTCCTGTAAAGTTCCGGGCCGACAATACCACCTGTGGCATTTGCGCTATCAACCACGACCTTAACTTTATGTCCTGCCTGTTTAAAATTATTTAATTGTTCATTTATGTAGTCGGAAATAATGTCATAGGTTTTGAGCTGGCCTTTTTGGGGAGAGGTTGGGAATTTTCCAGCTTTTGTTATTTCTTTTAGTTTTGCAATTTCCTGTTCATTGAGAGCGGTTTTTTTGTAGGTCATTTTAAGCCCGTTGTATTCAGGAGGGTTGTGGCTTGCTGTTACAATAAGTGTGCCTACGATGTTCGGTATTTTGTATTCTGAATAATAACCCAGCGGTGTTGGACAGAGTCCCATATCATACACATTTATTCCGCTTTGAATAAGACCTTCGATTAGTGCTTCAGTCATCTGAGGTGAGTGGTTTCTGGCGTCGCGGCAAACGCTGACCCAGACGTCTGTTTCCCCGATATATTGCGCAAAGGCCTTGCCTATAGCTGTGTATAGTTTGGGCGTGAGTTCATCTCCTCCTACTTTGCCTCTTATGTCGTTTTTTCCAAATACAATGTCATTAAATGTGATTTGCATAATTGACTGCCTCTTCTCATTTTCTTTTCATTTTTTCCTAGTATTCAATTGTAGCTAAAAAAGATTTATAATTAAAATGATGTAAAAAAATCCAGTGAGTGGAGCTAACGAGTGGAGATTTTATGAGAGTTGTTAAGTATTTATTATTAATAGGCCTGGTAGTTATGATTATGCCTGCTTTTGCCTTAAAATCAACTGAGGTTTCAGAGGAAAAGTATCTTTTAGACCATGGTCATTCTGATGAAATTGTAAGAATGATGGAGCTGCAAAAATCCAGGCTTGAAGGAGATAAACCTGAGCATAAGGAATTTAAAACAAGTAACCGTATTGTAAAATTTTTCAAAAATCTTTTTTATGAAAGAGATATTACAATGCCATTAAATGACTTTGGACAGGATAGGGTAACTACGGTGGAAAGTCCTAAGAGGTAGTTAAGGCAGAGCACCTTTTTTGGATTTGATAATACTGGTAAAAGTTTCAACAAGCCTTGCATCCCATATAATTCCCCCGCCATTCCTTAAAATTTCAAGGGCTTTTGGGGTGGGAAGCGCTTTTCTGTAAGGGCGTTCACTTATCATTGCAAAGAAAGAATCTACAATAAACATAATTCTTGCTGGTCTTGGAATGAGCGTGCCGGAAAGGTTTCCGGGATATCCTGTCCCGTCCCAGTGTTCATGGTGGTTTTCAATTACATTTATTATATAACCTGTTGTTTTAAGTGGTTTGAGGATTTCTTTTGCTGCTAAAATCGGGTTTTTTAAGATTCTGGTTTTCTCTTCCTTTGTAAGTGGTCCGGGTTTCAGTAATATTTCTTCGGGCGATAAAAGACTGCCAATATCATGAATCAGCAGGGCAATTTGTAGTTTTTCAACTTCATCATCGCTCATGCTTGCTGTTTTGCCCATTTTTGCAAGAATATCAAGCTTTTCAGAAGTATAATCAGTTTTATATATGTTATTAACCTGAGAAAGAGATTTTAATATTAAAAACATGACTTCAAGCAGGTTTATATCTTCCATATTTGAGAGTTTTAAGTTTTCCAGAACCTGTAGTGCAGTGGGGTTTTGCTGTTTTAACAGCAAGTCTGTGAATGTTTCAATAATTAATCTTTTCCAATCCTGCTCTTCTTCTCGTGATGCAAGTTCAATCCTGTTTCTTCCGTTTCTTTTTGCTCTGTACATAGCCTGATCAGCCAGTTCAAGAAGTTCACTCAGGGTTTCTGTATGTCGTAAAAATGTTGCAACTCCTATACTTGCGGTGATTTTTTCAACTTCTTTAACCTGGCTTTCTTCTATGGAAACTCTAAGCCTTTCTGCTGCTATTTTTCCGCCTTCTACGTCAATTCCGGGAAGTATGATTGAAAATTCTTCACCTCCGAAGCGTGCCGGTATATCTACTGAGCGAGCATTTTTTCTGAGAATTTCGCCTATTTTTTTAATTGCTTCATCGCCTATGGAGTGGCCAAAAGTATCATTAATTTTTTTCAAATGGTCAAGATCCAGGGTTATAAGGGTAAAAGGCTGATTAAGTCTTAAGGATCTTTCCACTTCTGTTGTAAGGCACTGGTCAAAATGTCTTCTGTTGTACAGTCCTGTAAGGCTATCGGTAATGGCCTGCCTTTTTATTTGTTCAAAAAGGTTTGCAATTGTTACAGCAAGTTCTATTTGACCGGCAAAAAGGCTCAGAAAGTTTTTTTCTGTAAAACCTATTTCATTTCTAACTGAAATTGTAACCAAACAGCCGAACGGATTATCCTGTACTATTATGGGCAGGATAGAGATTGCTCTGTTGCCGATTAATTCATTAAGTGCTTTGAGTTTTTCTGGCTCAATTTCAGGGGTTGCGCCGGTAAAAAGGTTTGCAAAGCCTTTTATGTCTTTTCTTTCATTGTTTTTAATGGCCTGGATAATAATGTTGTTTTCTGCTGACATGGGAATATCATAGGAAAAGATTGAGCTGTGGAGAATTTCTTGTAATTTTGCGGAAAAATTATTTTCATTTGCAGCCCTGATTTTTAATCTTTTGCCTGATTCAAAGTCAAAAACCTGGAAAACAAAACAATATAGGTAGCCCAGTTCATTTGAAAGTCCGCTTATTACTGTGCTTAGGACTTCAGAAAGCGGTTCTGAAGAATTCATTGTACTCCAGATGTGCTTTAAGGTTAAAAGGCTTTTATTTGCCTGGTTAAGTTCTTCAGTTCTTTCAGATATTTCTTTTTCCAGGACAAGATTTCTTTCAAAAATTTCTCTGAATCTTCTGTTTTCATCCAAAACAGAGCTTTCAAGAACCTGTATTTTATTTCCGATTATTTTTACTTTATTAACAAAGTTTTTATACCATTTTGAAGACATTTATCAGTCCTGAAAAAACTATACCCACATAATATAACACTTGGTCGCATAATTAAAGATAAAACAAAATAAAAAGTACCATTACTAAAAATCCGATACTCGGGTAATGAAAATTTGCGAGAATTTGAAACATTATTGATTTTGTTAATTATCTTTTTCCAAAAACACAAGCAAGGAGGAAAAAATGAGAAAAGGTAACGTAAAAATACTACTTTTAATGTTATTTGTTCTTGCTGGTTTAGCGTTTGTATTTTTGCTCACTTTGCAGTCCAATAGCCAGGCTGATAAAGTAGCACAGGCTGCACAACAGGATAACATGCAGCTTGCTCAAATGCGCGACACTGAAAGAACAGCCCAGGATAGGCAAGCCTATTCACAAAGTCTTGATGAGTTCAGGAGAATGGTTACTAACCTTGAACAAAGAGACATGGCAAGGTTCAAAACCCAGACAAGAGATGCTTTCATGGAGTTGGCAGATCTTATTGATGAATTAAAGGGAGAAGAAGCTGCTGAAGGTACAACCGGTGAGCCTGCAACTGATGGAACTACAACTGATGAAACCACCGGACTTGGCGAAGATGACACAGATTCAATAAGAGATAGTGCCAGAACTATTGCTACTATCGAAAATGAAGATGATTTGGTTACTGAGCTTAAAAATGGATTTACAAAAGCTAGAGAAGCTCTTGAAGATGTAGAAGTAACCGAAGACGCAGCAGGAATGGGTGAAGACCAGGCTGCTGAAACTGAAGAAGATAAGTTCGAACAAAGATTTAATGAAATTGAGCAAAGAACAAATGAACTTGACGCACAAAATTACAAAGCCAGAACAAAAGAACTTTTCTTAAACTTCCATTCAGTTCTTAAGCAAATGAATGATGAAATGATGAAAAAGGAAAGAGCAGCAGAAACAGCTCGCTAATTCAAAATTGCCTAAACTTTAGTTAACAGAGGGAAGCCCATGGCTTCTCTTTGTTTATGATTATTTTTCATCAACTCTAAACCCTATTCTTCTTGGTTCATCGGGCTTTTGGATAAGATTATTTAAAACTTGAATTATTTGAGTAATGTGGTCCTGATGTTCTTCAAATTTTCCGTCAGTTTTTTCTATGTGAAGAAGTAAGAGTTTTTCAAGTTCAGATAATCTTTGAGGAATTGCATTTAAATCAAAAGCCATTTCTCTAAGCTTTGTAAAAGCTTTTATTATCTGAACACTAGTGTTTATGGCTTTTTTGCTGTTGAGGACGTTTGAAAGCATTAATACGCCGTGCTCTGTAAAAACATAAGGGTTATAACGCCTACCGCCACGGCTTTCGTTTGAGATCCCAAATTGGGATTTCAAAGAATTCCATTCCTCGTCTGTGAGTTGGAACCTGAATTCGCGTGGAAATCGTTCTATGTTTCTTTTTACATCTCTATTCATAATTCTTGTTTCCACGCCATAAAGCGCTGCCAGATCATTATCCAGCATAACCTTTTGTCCACGCACAGTATAAATTTTGCTTTCAATTAATTGTATAGAAATTAATGCTTTAGGCATGTTTATTTTTCCAATAACAGAGGGAAGCCCATGGCTTCTCTTTGTTTGTAATAGAGCATTGCAGTACGTTCAGCCATTTTTCTTATTCTGTTTATGTAATTTATTCTCTCATCCTTGCTTATTACCCCTCTCGCATCAAGCAGGTTAAAGGAATGTGAGCATTTAAGCACATAATCATAAGCAGGAAGTACTAATTCAGCATCTAAACAATTATTTGCTTCGGAAGTATAAAGGTCAAACAGTTTAAACAGGGTATCAGGGGTTGATACTTCAAAGTTGTATTTTGACTGTTCAATTTCGTTCTGGAGATATATTTCGCCGTATTTAAGCTTTTCATTCCACTGGATATCAAATATATTATCCACATCCTGTAAGTACATTGCGATACGCTCAAGTCCGTAGGTTAATTCAAGTGCGACAGGCTTAACATCAATGCCGCCTGCTTGCTGGAAATATGTAAATTGTGTTACTTCCATTCCATCAAGCCAGAATTCCCAGCCTACTCCCCATGCGCCAAGTGTTGGAGATTCCCAGTTGTCTTCCACAAAGCGAATGTCGTGGTTTTCAAGCTTTATACCAAGTGCTTCAAGGCTTTTTAGATATATGTCCTGGGCGTCATTGGGGGAGGGTTTTAAAATTACCTGATACTGAAAATAATGCTGTAGTCTGTTGGGGTTTTCGCCGTAGCGACCGTCAGCAGGCCGCCTGCATGGCTCCACCATGGCGACTTTGTATGGTTCAGGGCCGATTGCACGCAGGAATGTTGCGGGGTTCATGGTGCTTGCGCCTTTTTCAATATCGTATGGCTGCTGGATTATGCAACCATAGTCAGACCAGTATTTATTTAATGTATGAATTATTTCCTGAAAAGTTATTGTCATTGTTTACCTCTTTTAATACTTTTGATAAATTATATTATAAATATAAATATTTTTTGGTTGTGGGGTGCCTAGGGCACAATGTCGTCAACTTAGGCATTAAATCGCCCTCCTTTTGCATTTCGGGTATTTGTTTGAGCGA
>MFRL01000094.1 GCA_001784565.1 Candidatus Melainabacteria bacterium GWF2_37_15 | reverse complement strand
CAGTGAGTTTAGGCTGGGGTTCGACAAAGAAATCGGTTTTATAAATATGGTTAAAACGTCTTGTGATATCGCGTGAAATCTCCAGATGCGCTAATTGATCTTTGCCAACCGGTACGAGTAAGGCATTGAACTGGATGATGTCTGCGGTTTGCAGTACAGGATAGCCAAGGAGACCGTAACTTAACGTTTCTTCGCCTTCTCTGAGCATTTTAACCATGTCTTTAAGTGTAGGATCACGCTCCACCCAATTCTGAGGGGTAATCATGCTTAATAATAAGTGCAGTTCTGCGGTTTCAGGCACCAGGGACTGTACGTATATGGTGGATTTTTCCGGGTCTATGCCTGAAGCTATCCAGTCCATAACAACGTCGGCGATATTTTGCCTTAAATCCTCAGTTGCATCGTATTTAGTAGTTAACGCATGCCAGTCAGCAACGCAGAAAAAGCTTTCATATTCATCCTGAAAAGCGACCCAGTTGCGCAAAACTCCCATATAGTGGCCAATATGGAGCTTGCCGGTTGGGCGCATACCTGACATTATGCGTTTTTTGTTAGAATGCATTTTTGGTTCTCCTGACTTTTGGCAGCATATTGTTTAAATATTCATCTAAAACTTCTTTCATCAGGGTTTGCGGTTTTACATGATATTCTTCACCAAGTACTTCAAAACCTTCAATTATATATTCGGTTAATCTAATGGATTTTAAGTGGGTTTTTAGTTTTTTAGGGTCAATTTCAAAGTCAATAGCAGGAATATTTTCAAATCCTCCATGTTTAGCTTCAGCTTTTTCCAGGAGTTCAATTCCTTCTTCCGGGGTTGTCCATTCCTGTTTCTTTTTGGGCATATAAATCACCTCATTTTATTCTTAAACTAAAAATTCTTGCTTTATTATTTCTATGGTTAAAAATAACAGTAATTTTCTTTCTCTTGGCAGCGTAAACTTTATTTCCTCTTGAATCAACGCCAACATATCTTTTGATTTCTCTTAGAACAATATCTTCAAGCTCCAGAAGATTATAGTTAGGATGAGCTTGTTCTAAGTGACTTAAATTTCCCTCATCCCAAATAAAACCATCAATTTTCATTTAATATTGTTCCTATAACTATATTGTAACAACAATTGTATATACATTCAAGGGTTAATTCTTTTTATCTAATTAAAAACCTTGCTAAAGTGAATGTACAGCACGGACTGGTCTAAAGCTGCAGGGAAACAGTTTATGCGGGTGAGTAGTGTTTTGAACATAAAAAGTCCAAATTCCATTCTACCTTTTTTTAAATATTTTAGTACAAAATAAATTTTTAAAAGTGAGGGAATAATCCTTTTACGTAGGGGAATTTTTCTAGTGGGTTCATAAAATTTAAGGAAATTATCTACTCTTTCAAAATAATATTTGGGTGAATAGGCTTTTTTCAATAATTCCTTATGGCCTTTAGATAGAATCTTGGCATCCATTTTAGAAATAAAATTGGTTGTGGAGTCTTGGCATACGCCCGAGGAATCCTGGATCATCAACCTGCCTTCTGCTTCCAGTCTTTTATACAGTTTTGTGCCGGGAAGCGCTTGAAGGATATCAATCATTGCCTTGGTAACGCCCGCTTCCTGGATAAAATCGAGCTGGCGCTGGAATATTGTTTCATCATCGCTGTCAAAACCTACAATAAAACCGCCTGTGACCTCCATGCCATATTTATAAAATTTCCTTATAGATTCAACCAGATTGCGATTCTGGTTCTGCATTTTACCGCATTCCTGTAACCCTTCAGTTGAAGGCGTTTCAATCCCGACAAACACCATGAAAAACCCGGCCTGCCGCATTAATTCCAGCAGCTCGTCATCATCAGAGGCATTTATGGATATTTCAGTATAAAATAAAGGCTTAAAATCGACTTTCTTGCGCCAATCAATTATGGCTTTTAATAATTCCTTTGTTTTTTGCTTATTACCAAGGAAATTATCATCAACAAAAAATATGCTTTTGTTCCAGCCGAGCTTTTGTATTGTTTCAAGCTCCTTTATTACCTGCTCAGGGCTTTTAAGTCTGGGGATTCTGCCGTTTAGGTTGACTATATCGCAGAAATCGCAGTCAAAAGGGCAGCCCCGTGAGGTCTGAACCGGCATTACATAATATTCGTTATGATTAATTAAGCTAAAATCCGGCACAGGACTAATGCCAAGTTCAGGCTTAATATCTGTTTTATAGACTCTTTTTAACTCACCATTTTCAAGATCTTTCAAGAACATGGGGATAGTTATTTCCCCTTCGTTAAGGGTAAAACAGTCCACATCCTCGAATTGTTCATGGAGTGAAGTAAAAAGAGGACCGCCTGCTACGGTTTTTCTTCCAAGTTTTTTGCAGCGGGCAATGACTTCTTCTGCAGAGGATTTTTGGACGATCATTGCGCTTATAAATACAAAATCAGCCCATAAAATATCTTCATCAGTTAACTTTGTTGTATTTAAGTCAATTAATTTTTTTTCAAACTCCTTTGGCAAAAGAGAGGAAACAGTCATTAAGCCAAGAGGCGGTAAGGTTGCTTTTTTCCCCAAAAGTGTTACTACATGTTTTAGGCTCCAGAATGTGTCTGGGCATTCCGGATAAACCATTAAGATTCTCATGATATGATCCAATTTACTTTACATTAAGTGTAGTCCAAAAATAGTTGATGATAAAGCTTAATCTTTAATCCTGAGAATTTAAAATTAACTGGCGGGGAAAATTAGGTTGAGAAATAACTATATTCTGAAATTTTCCATTTAATTTTAAAAAATGATCGTCAAAGCTATTTAATACTGGAATTTTTTCCTTTATAGCTGATGCAAGATGAATAGAATCTTTAGGATGTAAATGCGGGTATGTCCATATTAAATGTCTTGCATCTTCAGCTATATATCTGTCAATATTAATTAATTTTATATATTCATATTCAAAGATTTTTTTTATTTCCTCTTCCTGCTCACTTTGTAAAGGTTTTTGCCCTTTAATTTTTATAACTTCTGTTAAAGTTATAGCAGAAGTTAGTATTATAAGCTTTTCTTTTTGTGCTAGTTCAATTCCGGCTTTGCACTTTTCAACTCTATCATTTTCATTTAAAAACCATCCTAAAAATACACTTGAATCCCAGTAAACCTGCTCCTTTTTAATCATTTAAAATACCTCTTACATCTTCCCAATTAGGCAGAGGCTCTTGTCCTAATATTCTTAATTCATTTATCTTAATTTTTTGGGGAATTCCATCTTTATTATAAAAAATTTCTCCTCTAGCGCACACTCTTTTATCAATGGAACTTTTTAAAATTTCGCTAATTTTCTCATCATCACAAGCACATTTCACAGGATTGTCATTTAAAGCTTCATAAATTGTAACTTTTAATCCTTTTCTTGTACTAATTGTTTGAATTTTCCCCTCAATTGAACCTAGAGCACTTGTTTTTAACTGAGTAAGTAAAGCTATATTATTTACAGTATTATTTGTAAGAGGGATTTCTTCATTCTTAGGAGTAATTATTTTTACATCCTTATGTTTAGCTATGTTTTTAACTAACTCAAGAGATTTATTATTAAAATATTTAGGAGGCTTTCCCCCATCTTTTTCAAGACATTTAAATCCTTCAGATACTGCCTGTACCACCTTTAAAGGGTACTCAAAATATTTTTCATCTTTTTGTTCAATATAAGAATGTAATATTGCACTACCATGCTCAATGGAAATAAGCTGATTTATACATTTTTCACCAGAACAAATATTTCTTGCTACATTATCAATTAAATCAATAAAATTATTAATACTTTCCCTGAATTCTTTGGCAGGGATTTTATCACAATCTATTTTTAATGTAAGCTTACTTTCTTGCATAAAAAAATTATCTCATATTTGAGGCTAAAATCAATGATAAAGCTTAATCTGTAATCCAGTCATCAATGCTCGTAGAAGCCACAGCAGGGGAATGACTCACCGAAAACGACTCCCTTACAGGGTTTGTTTTTCTTATTTTTTTGAAATAGGTGAGGTGATTTTCCCTGCATTTGCGCTCGGTTTCGTTTAATGCCCTAATAACCTCGTCCTGATCCATGCCATAAACAGCATCCTTAACATCATTCGCTTTTATAGACTGGTCAAGCCGTTTAAACCACCTGACCATTGCTTCTTCAAAGGGCAAATCTTTTGATGAAGGGAATTTTTCAGCGCCATCCTGGCTGGTCATAACTGGAGGCCGTGGGAATTTCACAAAAATATATTGGTTGAAATGCGGGTGACGTATTAGTAATTTACCTTTTTCAAGCACTGTAAGTTCTGCTTTGATGGTGGACGGCATTACACTGTAGCCTTGCTGTGCAAGTTCATCCATATCCATGCGGCCATAAATGCTTGTTCCACAGTTGCCGACAATTCTTTTGTGTACCTGTGATTTAAACTGCTGCGCAGAGAACAGCACAAGCCCGAGATATCTGCCTCTTTCTGAGATTTCTAGCAGGGTCTGTTTGAGGTAGGAATTCCCGGAATCCGAAGATGCGTATTTATTAAGTTCATCTACGAATACAATCACCTTATCCACGCCAAGGGACTTTTCTTCCAGCCTTTTTTTAAGCTCTTCAACTATTCTTGTGAAAACAAGATCCTGTGCAAGGGGTAAAATGTTCGCCACATCTACAACATACATTCCTTTATCTTCAAAATCTTCCCACGGAAGGTCATTAGACTCAGAATTGTTAGTAACAAGCCCTTTACATCTTGTTTTTATATTCATTAGCCTGTTGTAAACTTTTCTTATAGTTGCAGTTGCGTGGCTTTTCCACTGAGTTTTGCCTTCTGAGCCCTGCTCCTGCCCTTCTATTTCTTCAAAAACCCTTTGAAACCAATGCTCAAGGTCAGTAAAATTCTTTACTGGGTTAAATGCAAGATAATTAGGGTTTGGTTTTTTGTTTATAACGTTTTCCTTAATCATTGAAAGGAACGCATCAGCCTTGGAGTCTATGTCATCCTTGTTTAAAAGCACCTGTACGTGGTCAAAAATCTCTTCAAGTCCCCAGCTCAACGGGTAAACATTGTGCGTTAAGTGTTCATTTGTTCTGTGGGTGTTTAAGTTAAAGCCGTCTTCTTTGTAAGGGGCGTAGTATTTAACGTTTTTAAACGGCTCCACCTTCATGCCAAGCTTATCATACATTTCCAGCTCGTCTTTAGATAAAATTCCCACTGGCTGGTCAAGGAACAGTAGGTCATACCCTTTAACATTAAATAATACAGTTGCAACTCCTTTTTCAGACTTATATTTCTGCATTATGCTTGATAATAAAAACTCTATAATACTGGTTTTCGTTGCAAGCCCTGATACCCCGGTAACATTTAAGTGCGCAGCTTCAGGCCCAAGCAGGAATTTTGAATCAAGGTAAACCGGAGATTTACTGTCTCCGTTGATATATAGCCCAATTGGAAGCTGTGAATTCGGATAACTATCCATCCTGAGAGATTTTTCAACGCATTTGTCAGTTGCGAGGTATACATTGCCTATGGGTACGGGTTGTATAGGCTCTTCAGGCTCCATTTTTAAAACTGAAGCCGTATAATACCTTATTTCAGGCCTCTCTGTCTGGGCTGCCTGACTTGACATCGGGTCATAATCCGAACTTATATAGTCATTAAGAGGAGAATCAAGGTCTGTGTAGCTTATTCCATCAGTTACTATGCCGTAAATAATGCGTCTTTTGTCATTATAAACCTTATCGCCCTCAATTCTGACGATTGTTCCAATACCCACCGGCGAATCGAGGTTAGTCCAGAAACTGAATGATTGTGCTGTGTTCGGAAACTTTTCCGTTGCAACAACCCTGCCAACTAGATCAGAAACTGTATTCATTTTTCTCCCCTGATTGATTAATATGTATAGATTACCATATTAAAAAAGGAATTTAAAAGTGCAATCTGATTTAAATATTAGAACGTTAAATCCTTTCCAGAAAGAAGCTGCTAAAACTTTTTTTGATTATGTTTTTAATAATGAAAATTATTTTGAAAATTATAAAAAGCTTGTTAATAACCTGTCACAAGAACAGAAAAAGTTTATAGATTTAACAATTGCAAGGGCTTTACACTTATACAGCACCCAATATGAGCTTACTTGCGACTTTACGCCGGAAGAATTGCACGGACAGCTCGAGATTGCTAAAAATTTTGATAATAAAATTATAAAGAAAGAAGGCTTTTTTCAGTATAAACATTATATGCTGCCTACAAAGCTTTTTGAATCATCCATTTTTTATTACAAAATGGGGCTGGATAACATAAAAAACAAGGAAAAACTTGCAGGAACTGATTTCATTGACGCAGGTGCCCACTACGGAGACAGTTTTTTAATTCTTAATGAAGTCTTGAATCCTGCCAGGGTTCATTGTTTTGAGCCTGTGGAAAAATGCTTCAATTCTCTTTTAAAGACAATTGAAATGAATAATTTGAGGGAAAAAGCTGTTCCAATAAAACAGGGCTTGGGTGACAGGCAGGAAACAATGGAAATATGCGTATCAGGTGCAGCGAGTAGCCTTGTCAGCTCCAAAGTTAATGAATGTACAGGCAAAGAGCTGATTGAAATAACTACAATAGACAACTACGTTGAAAAGAATAACCTTAATGTGGGTTTAATCAAGATAGATGTTGAAGGTTTCGACATGAAAGTGCTGAGAGGAGCTGAAAAAACTGTTAAACAGTTTAAGCCTGTTATTATCGGGTCTATATATCATAATGCGCCACAGTTTTTCGAGTTCAAACCCTTGCTGGAAAGCTGGAATCTAGGCTATAAATTTTATTTTGAAAAGCTGAATCCCAACAGGTTTCTTAATGAAATAAACGTTTTATGTGAGGTTTATTAAATGAATAATCTCCAGGAAAAATTTAATAAAGCAGTTGCGCTACACCAAGCTGGCAGGCTTCCTGAGGCAAAAGAATCGTATAAAGGATTACTTAGTCATATTAAAAATGTTGATTTGTATTCTCTTTTGGCAATTGCCTGTTTTGACCTGAAACAGTACGGAGAAGCAATATCCTATTCACAGGAAGGTTTAAAATTTGAACAGAGAAAAGACCTGCTGGAAATCATTGCAAACAGTTATGTGTATTTAAATGATGCCCAAAACGCAATTCAGTTTTACATTAAGATCACGGAAACCGACCCAAATGATGCAGATGCGTTCTTGGTTTTAGCCAAAACTTTATATAAGTCTAATCAATTGTATCGCGCGGCAGAAGCCTATCTTAAAGCCGCGCAGCTAAATCCCGCCTATGCGACTATATATGAGCCTATCGGGAATATATTATCTTAGTGTAACAGTTGCAATATATGATAGAAAATAGAAAATAGGGTGGGCTTTAGCCCAATGTCGTCAACTTAAGAAAAAAAATTAAAAAATTGTAATATTTTCTGTCAGTAGGCTGTGGCGTTGTAATAGTTAATTTTATAAAATCCAAGTTGTCCTCGGCGTTAAAAAAGGGGAAACTGGCCGCGCAGCGGCCAGTTTCCCCCCTAAAATTAACTATTACGTCAAAGCTAACCTGAAAGGAAAACAAAAATTGTGTCCTGTGCCGCTGCTTTAAAAAAATATACAGACATATTTATATACTAAGTTGACGACATTGGGCTTTAGCCCACCAGCACTTTTGGTGGGCTAAAGCCCACCTATTAGTCTTTGAAATTGTAATATTAGCGGAACATTTCGTCTACTAAATAGCTGTATTTCTTATAAACTTCAGGCTTTTTAACCTTCATTGTTCGGGTTAAAAGTCCGTTTTCAATGCTGAAAGGTTCATCAATAATCCTAAAACACTTGATTGCTTCAAACGTACGGAAATTGGGCCTTTTCTGAATATGCTCTTTTAATTCTTTCTTTAATATTTTTTCAATGCCGGGATTTTCAGATGCTTCAGGGTTGAGTACAATTAGTGCGCCGAGATGTGCCTGATCCTGGCCTATCAGCATAACCTGGCTTATATAAGGACTTTGCAGAAGTGCATCCTCCAGAGGCTGTGGCTCTATGTTTTCACCGTTTGAGAGCACTATTATATCCTTGCATCTTCCAGTTAAAATTAGGTCATTCTCTGGAGTCAGCCAGCCCATATCTCCTGTATTCAGCCAGCCATCAGGTGATAATATTTCATTGGTAGCCTGCTGGTCTTTATAATAGCCTTTCATAATCTGCGCCCCGCGTGCAAAAACAACACCATCCTGAATTTTTATTTCAGTGCCGGGAATGGGTTTACCTGCCGAGTTTCTAAGGTTAAAATGCCTTTTTCTTAAGGTCAAAACAGGGGATGTTTCGGTTAAACCATACCCCACAGTAATATTAATGCCGACTGTTTCATAAAAATTTTCCAGATAGCCGGCAAGTGCGCCGCCTCCGCTTATTCCCTGTTTAAAGTTTTTGCCGAGAGCTGAGCGAATTTTTTTAAAAATTAATTTCTCACCTAATTTGTATGCCGGATATGTGGCGCATAAGCTGACTAACGCATGCAGTTTATTATTATGCCCATCAATGGTCATATTTGTAAGTATTCGTCTTGCTTTTATATGTGTCTCACTTGTTTTAAGTAAAAATCGAGCGAGCTTTTGCCTTGTATAAGGTAGTTTTTTAAGTTCAGTATGTATTCCGCTGTGTAATGCCTCCCATATACGCGGCACAGATACAAGGAAATGGTGATTATAACGCTTTATATCCTCTTTAAAATTAATCACATTGGTGTATGCCATGGTTACTCCCCTTGAAAGGAGATAGTATTCACAAGTTCTCTCATAAGTGTGCCAGGTAGGCAGCATGTTTAAAGCTTTATCTCCCGGCGAAATCCCCAGAGGCTCAACCAAAGCCGTTATTTGTGACAATAAATTCCCGTGGGTAAGCATTACGCCTTTTGGTTTTCCAGTTGTACCAGATGTGTAAACCAGCGTAGCAAGGTCGTCTTTTTCGATTTCTACCGGGTTAAATTCCTGCTTTTTCCCTAGTGCAACAACATCTTTAAAGCTATAAACATTGTCTTGAAGTATGTTTTCATCTGAAAGACATATAATGAAATTCAGGGAATAATCCTTAAGTTTTTCAACAGTAGCAAGGTTTTCCGCAATTAATACCGTACTGTCGCTGTGGTTTAATATATATAAAAGTTCTTCCGTAGGAGCCTGTGAGCTTCTTACAGCGTTTACAGCCCCGCACATTAAAACAGCCTGGTCTGCAACCAGCCATTTAGCGCTGTTTTCAGAAAATAAACATACATGATCGTCTTTTTTCAGGCCCATAGATTGAAGCCCCGACGCAAAATCCAGAATAAGCTGGTGCAACTCTTTATAGGTTAGTTCAAAATCGCTATATCTATCAATAACAGCAGTTATACCAGCATAGTTAAGTACCAGTTCTTCCCAAATACTAGTAAGGCCTTTATTTTTATATTTAATTGTAGTCGTCATACTCATAGCATAACAAAACGTGTGAATTTAGGAAATTGCTAGGTGATATAAATTAAATTTTTACTTTTCGCACACATTTACAAATATTTTCCCGGCAAGATTCCGGCCTATCGCCACAACCTGTTTGCTTATTTCAACGATAACCGGGCCTGGTTTTGCAATACATTTAACTTTCCCACCTTCGAATAAACCGAATCTCTGGGAATTACATTTTATAGATGAATCCAGGAATTGCGCTATCTCTACTTCTTGGCCGATTTCTATGTCACAAAGGCTAACCATATTGCCTCAGACTCCTTTGCTGCCTCTTGTTGAGAATATTTCTCATTAATATAATTTCATATTAGCAAATAAACCATATGAAGTCAATCCTAGTTAATGATATGTATGCCTGTTATTACTTTTTAACTGTTTCGTTTAAATTTTTAATCAGCTCGTCGGTAATATCAGTACCGCCCACAATAACACTTTGTTTATTGAACACCATTTCTAATTTTTTACGGGTGTATATTTCCTGTATTCCCTTAAGGATATTACTTTCTATTGTGTCCCATTTCTCTGATTGCGATTTTACATATGCATTTCTTTTTATATTAAATTCTTCACTGAATTTTTCTTCGAGATTCTTTTTTTCCACAGGGGATTTAGCTTCTTTTACCTTCTTTTGTGCATCTTCCACAAATCCTTGTAGTTCATTTTCTTTTACTTTAAGGTCTGCCGCCACTTTTTGGGCTTCAGTATAGTTATCTATTACCTTATTTAAATCAACAACACCAAAGTCTTTGGATGGTGCGGCTGTTGAAAATGTTGTAAATACGAATAGGGAAATTAATGTTAAAGCAATTAATTTAAATTTTTTCATTATGTATATTCTCCTCTTTCCAGACCTTAATCAAAATAATTATACAATAACAATTATTAAACAAGTTAATATCTTTCGCCTATGCCGAAAGTAAAGCGTCCTCTTTTATTTCCGGCTCCTACAGAAGTAAGCGGATAACCATAGTCAACCCTTATTGGGCCAAGGTATGGTAAAGGAACTATAAGGCCAGTGCCAATGGATACGGCGTAGCCCGGATAATTATATAACTCGCTGGTCAGCGTTTCATCAAACAGTTGACCGGCATCCATGAAAAATGCGAGTCTTAAATCTCTAACTATTTTATAATTTAAAAACTTATTAACAAATGGTATCGGCGTCCTGAATTCAGCAGTGGCCATCATGAAGCCCTCGCCATTACCAACATCGCCTTCCCTGAAGCCTTTTACTGAATAAGGTCCACCAAGCCTGAATGCCTCAAATTCCGGCACTGTTCCTATAACTTTAGAGCCCATTTTACCACCAAGGACAAAAGTTGATTTTTCGCCGACAGGGAAGAATTTTCTTACAGACAGGGTTGCTCTCCCGAAAGTTTCGGCGTCACTGTCCATAATAGCGAAGGATTCCTTAAAATTGGCTCCTAAATACCAACCGTCTGTAGGATTCAACAGGCTGTTTCTTGAATCATAGACAATAGATGGCCCTAGAGAAATAAAGGTTCCGCCTTTTAACTGCTCAGCCCTTTTTGCAATATCTATTCCTTTTTCCTTGAATATTCTGGCTATTTCGTCAGCATCTCCCTCATTCAGGTCAACATCTTCAAATCCGATACTTACGCTTCCCGCAAGATTCTTAACTTGTTTTAGAGGTCGTGCCAGTTCAATTTCGCCGCCTATTCTTCTTTCTACACTTAATGGAATCTGGTAGCTTGCCATGTCTTTGCCAAAAGCATTAACCTGTAGGGAAGTCATGCTTTGCATAAGCCTTGGTTCAACAAATTTAGCTTCAAATTGGTAAGAAGCCCTGTCCAGAACATCTTTATCATCGAGTACACTTCCGCTTCCAACCATGATATTAGTGCTTACTTCCTGTCCCCGGCCTAAAAAGTTATTATCAATATATCCGGCCTGGCCAAAAAGTCCTGTAAGAGTATCTACTCCGCCTCCCAGGGAAATTGAGCCTGTCTTTTTTTCGTCTACTTCAATAGTGAGCTTATATTTTTCAGGATCTTCCATTGAAGGTGATATAACCCTTCTTGCGTCGGAAAAAGCTTGTGTTCCAAATATTCTGGTTAAATCCTGCTTCAGTTTGTCTTCATTATATATTTCGCCGGGTTGTACTGTTAAATTTCTTTTAATTACATACTCTTTAGTTTTAACATTGCCGCTAATCTCAACGGAGTCTATCATCCCTTCATTTATTGCCATATTTATGGTTCCGTCAGGGTCATCGCTGACTTTTTTTATTCTTGCCAAAATATAGCCTTTATCAGCATACAGCTTTTCAATTCTGCCTACAGCCTGATTTAACTCAGTGATATTTTGCGGCAGGCCAGCCTGCTCTTCGATAATGGAAAGTATTTCCTCTGTAGAAACCGTTTCATTTCCTGTAATATTGAATCCTGTGACAGGGACATTTTCCTCTACCTGTATGCGGAGGGTTATTCCTGAAGGGCTTGGCTCCGGCACAGCTTTAAGTCTTTCTGTAAAATACCCCATATCATAAATACTTTTAAGGTCTTCCTTTACTAAATCCCTGCTAAATTTAAGGCCCGGTTTGGCCTTAAGCTGGTCTAGTATTTTTTCCTTTGATACAAGTGTATTTCCTTCTATTTGAATATCCTGTATGGTTATAGCTTCATCATAAGAACGATTTTCAAGGTTGTCTAGCTGCTCAGGAGCTATTTCCTGTGCACCTGTGGACCTTTCTTCCTCTTCTGTGTTTGGGGTTTGTGCGCAACAAATTGCTCTATTAATACCGAGGGACAGTATTAATGAACATAATGCAACACATATAGGTTTTTTTAATTCATACATACTATACTTTTATCTAAAAAACGTAAAAAGTTAAATCCGTATTTTTTTCACCATTAATATATACATTAAGTCGGTATTTTCCGGCAGGCCACTCGGAAGTAGGTTTTTTAACTGATACAAGGGCATTTTTGGATCCGTTCGCCTTAAATAAAGAAGAATTTACTTTTACCTGTTCATTTTTTGGTAGTTCATAAACCCATTCAGCCTCTATCTCACTATCAGACGGCGCATTTATTATTTCCAGAGAAGCATAAATTACCGGCGTATTTTTATCAAAACATGCCTTTGGTTTAAGGGCAAGATTTTTTTCTTCAATGACTTCATTGGTGACGAAAACCCTGCCCAGGACGCCTTTTCCAATGATCGGCCCGGCAAGTTCATTTGTCAGGGTTTTGTCATATAAAGCCTGTTTTGTATGATGTAAAGATTTATTAAGTTCATTATTTTCAAAATAGGCTTTGCCCAGATAATAATGTCCCAGGGAATTAGTGGGATAGTAGGTAATGAATTTTTCCAGTATCTCGATTGATTTCTGTATATTTCCAGCCCTAAGGTTTATCAGTCCTTCATTAAGGGCATTTTCTACTTTAAATTCAGAGTGTTCTTTAACCATTGCATGGTCGTCAGAAACAATTTTAATTATGTCTTCCGAGGATTTATCGCACCCAGAAGTTGTTAAGGTGATAAAAATAAAAAGGAGTAATAATTTTATGCATTTTGTTCTGTACATTGTTGTTCCTCGCTCTCCAGTGCTCCTACCTGGTTTCTGCCATTTTTCTTGGCCCTGTATAGCCCTTTGTCCGCAAATTCTATAAGTTCTGTCGAAGTTTTGCCATGAAGGGAATAGGTTGCAACGCCTAAACTTATTGTAACATTTACTTCCAGTCCCTGGCCAAGATTAAACTTTCTTGCTGCGATTGTTTTACATATTCTGTCAGCTATTAACACAGCAGCATTCGTATCCGCATCAGCTACTATAATAACCATTTCTTCTCCGCCGTATCGTGCTACCATATCATTAGTTTTAACAGACCTTTTAAGAACCTGCCCTACCTGCCGCAGAACCTCATCACCTGCCTGATGGCCATAGGTATCGTTAAATTTTTTGAAAAAATCTATATCTATAAGCACAATGGAAAAGTTTGAGCGGTTTTTGTCGGCTTTTTTGATGCTTTCTTTTAATTTTTCCTGAAAATACCTGTGGTTGTATAAATCGGTCAAACCATCAGTTGTAGCGAGTTTGTAAGTATATTCAAAGTCTTTTGCTTTAAGCACATATTTAATAATGAACATCACCGTAAATGTAAGAATTATAAAAGTTGTCTGACTGACAATTCCAACCCATAGCATGTAATGGTCAAGAAGTGCTGAAGCGGCAAAAATATAGGCTAAGATTATAAATATAGCGATAAGTGATGAAAATATCGGTTCACGGATTTTTATAACAACCAGAGCAACCAGAAGGCTTAAAACAAGGGAAATAACAAGGTCGACCCACGGGGAAACCCTTTTAACTGAATGATTATCTATTATATTGTTTAAAACCGTAGCTTGAACTTCCACTCCTGGATGGAGGCTGCTTACCGGCGTACTTTTAATGTCATACAATGAAACAGCAGTTGCGCCAATCCATACTATCTTGTCTTTAAAATAATCGGGAGGAAGAGTTTTTTTGTACACTTTCCAGAAAGGTATATAGTCATAAGTCTTATACACCTTCTTATCCTGAGATTTATACCATTTAATTATCATTGAACCCCTATCATCAAGCTTGAAAATGCGGCTGCCAAATGTTAATTTATTATCTTTTGTAATCGTGAATTTATTAAAATCAAGATTTTCATGTCGTTTTATATAGTCAGCACCTAATTTTAACGCAAGGTAGGGATAATAATTATCCTGATATTTAAAAAAGGTAGGGCTTCTCCGGGAAATATTATCTTCAGGGTCACGCCTGAAATTAATAAATCCTATTTTATCTGTAGCCTTGATTATTCCATCAAGGATTAATCTGCAATAAACGTAGTTAGCATCATCACCAGCAAAATTTATATTTTTACTGTTATTTTCAAGGTTTATACTTAATTTTTTAGGGAGTTCTGGCGCGCTTTTAGCACCTTCATTAACATCAAAGTTCATTGAAACATATACATTGTCATATTTACCGATAGTCTGGGCAAGTTTCAGGTCTTTATCCTCAAATCCCTTCTGACTTCCTACAAACATAAGATCAAAGGCGATAGAATCCACTCCATTCTGTTCCATATACTCAATCGCGTCAGCATATACATCTCTTGGCCAAGGCCATCTTCCAAGGTCTTCTTCCAATATTTCCAGGCTGGGGTCATCTATAGCTAAAATAACTATGTTAGGGTTGTGGGTACGGTGTTTTGTTGCCATGCCAACGCGTAGATCGTATGTTTTAAGTTCGTATGCCTCGAATAGTGTCTCAAAATTAAATAATTTTTGTCCTATCAGCCATAAAAGCATTATAGATACGGCTATTAACAGGAAATAAAAAACCTGCCGGAATGTTTTTTTATCCCAGACTTTTCTAATCATCATCTTCCTCAATATTTGTAACACTGCTTAATGGAACTATGGCTTTGCCATAACGAAAAAAATCAACAAGGAGCTTGGTTGTAACAGGATGTTTCACAAAAAGTAAAACTTTCCCCTTCGCTCCAAGTGGGATCGGTCCTGTTCCCTGTGAAGAACTCTTAGTGTAAACAACTTTTTTGTAATTCTTTTCCATCAATAATAATATTATTATCATTTATGAAAAAAATGAACTTTTTAAGTTTGTCAGTAGTATTGTCTAACCTTCCCGGATTTTTTAGAAATGAAAGCAGGCATTCCTCGTTTTTGTTCATTTATAACCCCTACCCAGAATAATATTGTATTAGTAGTTTGCCATGTATTGAATTTTATGACATCGTTCAAGAGGTGAATTTAAGCTATTCTAAAGGGTCTAGACCATCGTCTAAAAAGGGGAAAGTTAAGGAAAAGTTTCTTAATGGATCATTCAACAGGATTAAATATTTTATTTTAAAAGTTCTTGTGATATGAATATATACATGGATATAAACTTTAAATTTAATAAAAAGAGGAGTGGAAAGATGCAGTGGAAAAAAACTTTATTTTCTCTAACGTTATTGTTACTAATTTTATTTTTTAATTCATCGCTGGCTTTTTCGGAAGAGTTTTCTGATGTAAGTAAGGATTACTGGGCTTACACAGAAATCCAGAGTCTTTCGGATCTGGGGATCATTTCAGGATATCCTGACCAGACATTTAAACCGGAAAACACTGTTAAAAGGGCAGAATTTACTTCAATGGTTATTAAGACATTGAATAAAGAAAATATATCTGTGAATGTTGCAAATATTTTTACTGATATTAATAAGGATTTCTGGGGTTACGAAACTCTTTTAAGATCCCTGGAGCTCGAACTTATTGTAGGATACCCGGATTGCACATTTAGGCCATGTAATCAGATTACAAAATCTGAAGCTACTTCAATTATTTCAAAAACAGTAAAAAATTGTGAAATGCCGTGTGATTCTAAGAGCAGCTGTTCATTTGAGGAGGTAAAATATTCCGAGCTTAAACAGTTTGCTGATAATGAACAGGTGGCTAACTGGGCAAGACCATCTTTTACCAAGGCAGTTAAAAACGATTTATATGTAAATCATCCTGATAAAAACTATTTAACACCCAATAACGATTTAACAAGGGCTGAAGCCGCTGTTTTATTATACAAAATCAGACAAAACCCATCTGTAGTTGTAGATAAATACAAAGGGCCTAAACTCTATGCCGAAAAAAATAGAATGGTGGTAGAACATCTGGCAGCTACTCCTTATACTGCTAGTGTAAATGAAGTTCATATCACCGGATTGCAGGCAACAATTCTTGCTGAAAATATATTTCCAGTTAGATTTGTAGAGAAATTTACCAGCAAAGGTTCAAATAAAGGCGATACCGTTTATTTGGTATTTAATAAAGACCTTGTTACACAGGAAGGAACAACACTTGTACCAGCAGGAAGTAAAATATCTGCAGAAATAGTAGACATTAAAAGAGGAAAACCTTTCCATATTAATGGAGAAGTGGAACTTAATCTTTTAAATCTTGTTACTAAATCAGGTGCAAAATATCCTTTAACAGCAACTATAGTAAATAATGAACTTTTTGATCCTGGATTTGGAGCATGTAACCTTAAAAGAATGGGAACAATAGCACTAACAACTACTGCTGCGGGTACTTTAATGGGCCTTACTGTTTCAGCTGACGGCGATATCGGGGAAGGAACTGTAGCAGGCGTTGCTATTGGCGGTGGCCTTGGTGCACTTTTCGGATTGGCAGCTCCGGGATGCGGAGTAAACATTCCTGCTGATAAAGACATATACATCAAACTAGGCAGTGACCTGGATGTAAACCTTGATTAAGAGGGTACAAAAATAAATATCAATATAATTACTGTCGGTAAAATCAGGGAAAAATATTTAAAATGCGGGGTTGACGAATACTTAAAGCGTACAACCCCGTATTCGTCTGTAAAAATCACTGAGGTTGCCTCGGATGATAAAATTTTAAACCAGATAAAAGCTGGCTCGTTTATAATAGTGCTAGAAGTAACAGGGAAAAGCCTTAGCTCTGAAGAATTTGCCGCACAAATTAAAGTAATTGAGTCACAGGGAATAAACCAGCTTGTGTTTATAATTGGAGGGGCAGAAGGCCTGTCTGATGAAATAAAGCAGAAAGCTGATTTATTGTTGAGCTTTTCTGATATGACTTTTCCTCATCAATTAATGCGATTGATTCTTGTAGAACAAATATATCGGGCTTTTAAAATTCTTAAAAACGAGCCCTACCATAAGTAATATTAAAGTGCTAATATTATATTTTAGATATTATTTTCGGGGGTAAAAATGCAGACTCTTAAACATGTTTATATTTCAGAAATAGGTAAATATGAAGGCCAGGATGTATGTCTTAAAGGATGGCTGTACAACAAGCGTTCAAGCGGTAAACTACACTTTTTACAGGTCAGGGACGGTACCGGCATAATCCAGGCGGTTGTATTTAAAGGCGACGTTAGTCCCGAAGCGTTCGAAATGGCGGGCAGAATCCAGCAGGAATCCTCAATCGAAGTGTATGGAACTGTAAAGGAAGATAAACGCTCACCAATCGGCTTTGAAATCGGCGTAAAGGACTTAAAACTCATAGGCGAAGCGCTGGAATATCCCATTACCCCGAAAGAACACGGCGTAGCATTTCTTTTGGAGCATAGGCACCTGTGGCTGCGTTCTCCAAGGCAGCTTGCAATAATGAAAATTCGGCATAATATTATAAAAACTATAAGGGATTACTTTAATAATAATAATTTCCTGCTTGTAGATGCTCCGATATTCACTCCGGCAGCGTGCGAAGGCACAACTAATCTGTTTGAAACAGAGTATTTTGATGAAAAAGCCTACCTTACGCAGAGCGGACAGTTATATATGGAAGCAGCAGCAATGGCATTTGGCAAGGTGTACTGTTTTGGGCCAACGTTCCGCGCTGAAAAATCCAAGACACGCCGTCACCTCACCGAGTTCTGGATGGTTGAACCGGAAATGGCCTATTATGACCTTAAGATGGACATGGACCTGGCTGAAGATTTCGTTGAAACCATAGTTCAGTCTGTTGTAGCAAATAATAGGGCTGAACTTGAGGTGCTGGAAAGGGATATAAGCAAGCTTGAGAATATCAAGAAACCATTCCCAAGGATCAGCTACGATGAAGCAATTGAAATATTAAAGAGTAAGGGTAAGGAAATCCAATGGGGCGAGGATTTTGGAGGTGACGAGGAAACCGTTATTTCTGAGCAGTTTGATAGGCCAGTTATGATACACCGCTATCCGGCTGAGTGCAAGGCATTTTATATGAAACAGGACCCTGAAAGTCCAAAACATGCGCTTTGTGTAGATATGATAGCGCCTGAAGGCTACGGTGAAATAATAGGCGGCGGCCAGCGTGAAGATAACCTTGATTTATTATTAGGCAAAATTAAGGAACATAAGCTTAATCAGGAAGCGTTTGAATGGTATTTGGACTTACGCCGTTATGGAAGCGTGCCGCATGCAGGCTTTGGGCTTGGAATTGAGCGGACAGTAGGCTGGTTGTGCGGCTTGCACCACGTAAGGGAGACCATTCCGTTCCCCAGAATGATGGAAAGAATAAAACCTTAAAATTTTTAATATTTCCTATTTAAATAGCAATTTATTTTTTCAGGCGTTTTTAAAATAATGATAATAGAAGTAAAAAGGAAGTTTAAAATGTTGAATGGTATTTCAGGTAATCATGCTCCATCTTTTAAATCTAACCGTTTGCTATCTCCCGTAGAAATGAGGAAAGAAGCGCATTTTTTGGGTGATATGATGACCGTATTAGTGAATGTAGCTGAAAAGAGTCCTGATAAAAAACCTCTTATTGCTAAGGTGGGACAAAAATATACTGATAGATTTCAAAAATTGCTTACTTCTCAAGAAGCAAGAATGAGAGAAATTAATAATATATTGAGTTTTCTCAAATAATAACGTTTTAAAAAATTCATGCCTCAAATAATTTAATGTGGTATATTTCTATTTAAACAATCACTATTTTGAGAGGATTAGCCAGAATGAAAAAACTTATTGTATCACTATGTTTAGTTAGTTTTATGTGTTGTTCAATCTCACCGGCATTCGCTGGAGGCAGAAAATTTGACAAAGGCGGCATAACCGGTAAAACAGTTGTTGCTGGGGCATTATCCCTGATTATATGGCCAGGTATAGGGCAGGCAGTCAACGATGAAAAAGGCGATAAGGTTTTAACTCATGCAGTAGTTGGTCTTTTACCGCCGTTCAGGGTGTGGTCATGTTATGACGCACTGGTAGATAGAAAAGGCGGATACTGGGAAGGTAAAATATAATTAAACTTCCACGTTTTCGCTGGGCTTGAGGATTATACATTCTTTTCCTACAGCCTCGATTTTGGCCTTGAAATCCAGGACATCCACTTGTATTGCAGGGAAAGTATTGTAATGCATTGGAATAACTTTATTGCAATCGAGCCATTGCGCTGCTTTCACAGCCTCATCCACGCCCATGGTGTAAAATCCTCCTATAGGCAGTAAAGCAACATCAGGTTTGTACAATTCGCCAATCATTTTCATATCATAATGCAGTCCTGTATCCCCGGCATGGTAAATCTTTTTTCCATTGATGTTTAAAAAAATGCTGGCTGGTTCCCCGCCGTATTTTCCATCAGGAGTGCTGCTGCTATGTCTTGCAGGTAGCCAGTATGCGCTTCCCCAGGAAAATGGCACCTTGCCTCCAATATTAACACCCTGCGCTTTTGCTCCTTTTTCCGCGCAATAGTTGGCTAATTCAAATATAGCAGTGATTTTTGCCCCCGTTTTCCTTGAAATTTCAATTGCATCGCCCAAGTGGTCGCCATGGGCATGAGTTAAAAGTATGTCGTTAGCGGTGTGGTTACCTGCCATGAACGGGTCAATCAGTATGGAGTCATTGATTTTAAAAGCGCTGTGACCTATGAAGGTTATTTTTATTGACATTTTTGTTACCTCATATAATTAAACTTTTATTATACTAAAATTTTTAGCAATTTTTTTCATTCAGTTGTTTTTAAGAAAATGTCAAATTAATAATGAAAGGATCGGGAATGATAGATCAATCTAATATTACGGTAGTCAGGGAAGCTTTGCAGGAACTGGTTCACCATGTAAGACCTATTGCAAATATATCTAGACAAGTAATTGAGGAAATTCCGAGAGGTAATGGCCAGAGAACCAAGGAGATGATTGTAAGACTCTATGACCCTAAAGCTTCAAATCCCTTCGGCATTAAGAACGATGTATATGAATCGTGTTTAGAACATTTAGACCATCTGTATAGAGCTGAAAACCCAGGCTATATGTATGTACAACGCCTTTTTCATACTGTTGTTACGGCTGTTAAGAGTTTTGGAGCAGGATTGAGTAACCTGAAAAATTAAATTCCTATAAATAAAACGGGCACTTTGAGCATCTGGCTTTTGGCTCCCGGATCATATTATCCTCAAGATCATACATTATCGCCACCCTGCACACAAGATTAGACCCGCATTGCGGACAAATGTGACCTTTTAGGCTTTCATTCAGGATTTTTATTTTTAATAATTCTCTGTCAAAATCTTTTTCGTCAGGTTCAGGTTGTTTTTCGAGTGATTTAATTTTTTTAGGGTTTAGCTTAAGTGCCATTGCAAGTTTTTGCCTTATAGAAGGCGGAAGAAACAATTCCTGACCGGACTCTATGTTTTCTATCATAGCAAGGTCAATAATTGCCCTGTCGGCAAGGCCTTTTTGTGTATAACCGGCTTCTTCCCGTTTGTCTGATATTAATTGTGCAAGTGTTTGAGTTTTTTTCATAATGTGCTCATAAAATGTTATTTTAATGATAAACTTTCATTAATATTATAGGAGAAACATATAAATTGAAAAAAAGTACCAGCTTTCTCGCTACAGCAATAGGCAGCCTGCCTCATAAAAACCCCGTAGATGCGGTTAACCTGATTTTTGAGACATTGCCGGACATTCCTGTCCTGCCGCAACTCGCAAAAAAGAACCAGAATGAGGACATGTCCTCTCAGCTTAATGAAATGATACCCGGTGTTGTTTTTGATGAAACGGACAAACGCTGGTACATGGATCAGGAAACAGAAACTTTTTGCGAGGAACTCGAAGAGTTTATGCTTGACTATGAAAGCATAGTTAGCGATGGAGATATGGAAACTCTTGAAAAATACGCTATATCAGAGGAACGCTGTTCCTCTATGCCTTTATTTTTGGATAAAATAAAACAAAATAAGCCTCCATTTGTAAAAGGGCAGGTTATAGGGCCGTTTACTTTTGCTACCAGCCTGGTAGACAGGGACAAAAAGTGCGCTTTTTATGATGAAACCTTAAGGGAAATACTTGTAAAAGCCTTAACATTAAAAGCTTTGTGGCTTTTGAAAAAGTTTAAGGAAGCATCGCCCGAATCACAGCCTATTATATTTATGGATGAGCCGACAATCTCTCAATACGGTACTTCAGCGTTTATTACAGTTAAAAAAGAAGATGTTATAAGCTGCTTTGCTGAAATCGCGTCAGTATTAAAGCAGCACGGTGCTATTGTTGGCGTACATTGCTGCGGAAACAGCGACTGGTCTATAATTACGGAGAGCGGCGCAGATATACTAAATTTTGACGGGTTTTATTTTGCTGAAAGCCTTGGACTTTACAGCAGTGAATTGAAAAAATTCCTGGAAAATGGCGGTAAGATAGCCTGGGGTATAATTCCTACGTTGGATGTAGATGCACTTATGGCCGCTACATGTGAATCTTCAATAAAAAAATATGAGGAAGCCATTTCATATCTAGTGAATAAAGGTATAGACAAAAAACTTATTTTTGAATCAACTCTTATTACCCCCACATGCGGTGCGGGAAGCCTGAGTGTTGAGCAGGCGGAAAAGGCAATGAGACTAACAGGAGAACTGGCTAAAGCATTGTATGACAATAACTATAGCTGTTACAGGTAAAAGCGGAAGCGGAAAAACAACATTTGTAAAATCTCTGGTCACTGCGCTACATGCGCAATACCCGGAAAAATCCGTGCTGCTTGTGGATAATGACCTGAGTACTGACCTTGCCAATGCGTTCGGGATTGAGGTTAACAAGACCATTAACTCAATTAGGATTGGCAAGTACAGTTATCGGCCTTCTGAAAAGCTGCAAAGTCACGAAATAGTTGACTGGGCAGTTAGTGATCTGGTAACAAATCTTTATGATGAAATTGATCTTATCGTTTCCGGGCCTATTGCGACAAAGGGTTGTACTTGTAAAACCGATCAGTTTATTGAAGATGCCCTGATTGACCTGATTAAACACTACGATATAGTTATATTTGACTGTGAATATGACCTTGAACACCTGCATAAACTTGTGGATTACCCGCTTGATGTCACGTTAATCATTGCTGAACCCAGCGTAACGTCTGTTTATTCCGCCGCAAAAATAAAAGAATCCTCGACCAGGTTCGCAACGCAGGGACAAATAGGCATAATATTAAACAAAGTGAAGGAAAACCGGGTGCCGGAAAATATAAGCGCAATATTAATTGAACACGATATAAAAATGATTGGAATGCTGCCGTATGACGGGAATTTAGAGTATGAAAACCTGATGCGGGATTCAGACGTGCTGGTTCAGGCAGTGGATGAGTTGTTATTCAGGCTTAATTTGTCGATATTGGGGAGATAGATATGAGTGTTTTAATAAAAGGCAAGGAATTATCAGAAAAAATTGTTGAAAATATAGCGCAGGAAGTAAAAAACTACGAAAAAAAACCCGGCTTAACTGTGATAATAGTTGGCGATAACCCGGCAAGCAGGGTTTATGTTAATAAAAAGAAAACTACAGCCGAAAAAGCAGGGTTTAATTCAGCTGTAATCGAGCTTCCGGAGGACGTAAGCCAGCAGGAACTGGAAACACACATTGATGTACTCAATAAGGAAGATACTGTTGATGGAATACTTGTGCAGTTACCCCTCCCTAAGCACATAAGCACCTATGACATACTTGAGAGAATTAAACCGGAAAAGGATGTTGACGGATTCCACCCGATAAACGTGGGCAGGCTGGTAATTGGACTAAAGCCCTATGCGGTTTCCTGCACACCTTTTGGCATAATTAAGCTTTTGGAAGAAAATAATATTGAAATAGAAGGCAAACACGCTGTTGTAATCGGCCGTTCAAATATTGTAGGAAAACCAGTAGCTTCGCTTCTTTTAAACCGGAACGCCACTGTAACGGTTTGCCACAGCAAAACAGCCAGCCTTAGAAGGATATGTATGCAGGCGGATATTCTTGTTGCAGCGGTCGGAATAGCAAAGTTTGTTAAGGCTGACTGGGTAAAGCCAGGTGCAGTTGTTATAGATGTCGGAATCAACAGGACAGAAGAGGGCAAGCTTGTCGGGGATGTGGATTTTGAAGAGGTTTCAAAAAAAGCCGGTTATATTACTCCGGTGCCGGGTGGGGTTGGGCCTATGACAATAGCTATGCTGCTGGCTAATACGCTGGAGTTGTTCAAGTTGCACAATAACCTATAGTGTGTAAAATAGAAATATGAATCAAATTATTGCCAAAGAAAAGCTTGAATATTACAAAAATTTTAAGAATAACCTGTGGACGCTGTTTATTGTGGTTAGCGGAGGGAATGCAGGATTAGCATTAAATTTAGACAGTACATTGAGGAAAATTTTTCTTTATACAGGTATAATAATTGATTTAGCTGTAATAGCTGGGATTTTTATTTGTATAATGAAAATAAGACACTATATTTATAAATTAGGAGATCAGTAAAATGACAGAAAATGAAATTATTGCTGCTACTGCTGTAATAATAATGGGATTCGCCGCACTCGTTATGATGGGTTATTTTATAACAACATCATTGCGAGAACAGGATTAAAATGAAACTAATAGGCGAAAACATACATATAATATCTAAAAAAACCAGGGAAGCCATAGAAAACAGGGATTCAGCATACATCCTTGATATGGCAAGACGGGAAAAAGCAGTAGGAGTTGAGTGGATTGACCTGAACATCGGCCCTGCGAAAAAAGGCTGGGCTGGCACTATGGAGTGGTTATCCTCGATTATTTTAAATGAAATGGCTGTTAATCTGTCATTTGACACTACAAACTCTGCAGAAATGGAAGCTGGCCTTAAATTCCACCCTAATTCTGGAAATTGCCTTATCAATAGCACAAGCGGTGACCCTGAACGGTTGGAAAACATGACCAGACTTGCAGCTCAGTATGGAAGCAGTATTATTGCACTCACGCTCAGCAGTGAAACCGGTATCCCTAAAGACCCTGATGGCAGGCTGGAGATTGCAATGACTATTCTTGAAAAAACAATGGAGCTTGGGATAGATAATTCAAAAATTTTGCTGGATCCGCTTGTATTGCCGGTGAATGTGGATCAATCACAGGCTATGGCCGCAATGGATTCAATAAGAGTATTTAAAGAATCATTTGATCCACCTGTAATGACAACTATTGGGCTATCCAACGTATCCAATGGCAG
The DNA here is from genome assembly GCA_001784565.1 of Candidatus Melainabacteria bacterium GWF2_37_15. GTDB lineage: Bacteria > Cyanobacteriota > Vampirovibrionia > Gastranaerophilales > UBA9971 > GWF2-37-15. The sequence goes on along the minus strand of MFRL01000094.1, from coordinate 12,325 downwards.
CCCAAAAGAAGTTAGAGGCTTGATTAACAGGGTATTCTGCGTGATGGCAATGGGATGTGGGCTTGATTCCGCTATTGTAGATGCGTTTGATACTGAATTATTGAGAGTGATAAGAGTTGTAGAAACCCAGCAGCCGGAGCGTGAAGCTGACAGTGTACTGATAAACCTGCACAACATTATGCAGGGGTTTGGTGAGCTGGCAGACCTGTCTTATAATAAACATAACCCTAAAGAAGTTGAGATTTTCAAAACAGCAGAGATTTTATTTAATAAAAATATCTATGCTCACAACTATGCTGAGTATTAAAAATTTAAATTTTAACATTAGTAAATAATTTGTTATAAATGCGTTTTTTCTTATTTTGTTTGAGATAAGATCTTAAATATGGATTAGATTATTAATTTTTGTTAATTTTTGAGTAGTATTAGGAAATTATTACTATATTTATTTTTTATTATATATAGATGTTGACTATTAAATATATGTTATAAGGAGTACAAATGTATTCAACACTTACAAAAGAAGAAATGATGGAATGGCGTCGCACCACAGAAAAAATCACTCTGGAAGAGTTCGCCTCAAGACTTGGCAAGTCAGCCAATGTTAAAAAAATAACAAATGACCTGCACGACCTGCTTTTGAAAAAGGTAGAAGAACCTGAGCAGGTACAGGAAAAGAGTGTTAAAGAACGTAAACCTGATATTGAAGTAAAAATAAGTTTCGCAAAAAAGCTGAATAAAAGAGAAGAGCTGGTCTTTAATTATTTTTGCAGGAATAGAAAACAAAAAGTAATGGTAAAAGATATTGCCAGAATACTTGACCTGCCTAACGATTATGTTTATAAATACATAAAAAACCTGCGTTCAAAGTTATCCAATACAGATATTCTTGAAAATGCTGACCAGGGCGGCTACATCTTAAATATATAGATGTTTTTTGGATAGATGCTTTTTGGAATAATAAACGTAAATAAACCCAAAGGATTCACTTCGCACCATGTTGTGGGCAAATTAAGAAAAATCCTTGGGATAAAACAAATAGGTCACACAGGAACCCTTGATCCATTGGCGGTAGGGGTTCTTCCTGTTTGTGTGGGTAAAGCCACACGAATAATTCAATATCTCGACACATCAAAAGCCTATAGGGCATATATTTTACTTGGGGTAAGAACTGATACATACGACACTGAAGGCACTATACTGCAAAAAATCGAGGTAATCCCTGATAAAAAGCAAATTTTTGCCTTACTTGAGGAATTTAGGGGTGAAATTATCCAGACACCGCCTATCTATTCAGCAGTGCATTATAAGGGGAAACGGCTCTATGAATATGCCAGAAAAAATATAGAAATAGAGGATATTCCGCAAAGAAGGGTTACAATAAACGATATTAAGCTGATAAGTATTGAAAATTCTACGGTAGTGGTGGATATTGACTGTTCTGGCGGGACTTATATAAGGTCGATTGCGCATGATTTAGGAGAAAAGCTTGGTTATGGCGCATGTCTGGAGAATTTAATACGGACAAGATCAGGAAAATTCAGAATTGAAGATAGCTTTACTCTTCAGGAAATTGAAAATGCAGACCCGGAAAAGTTTCTCATCCCTCCACAAAACGTGCTGGATTTTGAAATTATAGAAATAAGTGATGAACAAAAGAATGAGGTCTGCAAAGGCAGGTATATTGAAGTAGGCATTGAGTATAAAGGGCTGGTGCAGCTAATTCATAATGGTACACTGATAGCTATTGCAAAAGTTGACGCAGGACGGATTATGCCGGTTAAGGTATTGTGTTAATTATTTTAAAATAAATTGAATTAATGCTAAAATATCCATAGAAAATAGAGTGGAAAGTGGAATAAAAATGTTATTTAGCAGAAAGTTTATATTGCTTCTCGTTACGGTTGTAACATTGATAATAGTTTTGCTCATTATGTTGTATCCTTACATAAAAAAGGGTGAATTGACTGAGAAAAATTCAGTACCTGTATATTTTGTAAAAAACTATAGTGAAAACGATTATAAACTGCTTTCTGTGCGAAGAAAAATATACCCGGGTGATAATAATCTGGAAATAGCAATAAGTGAACTCTTGCAGGGCCCTGATGAAAATGAAAAGAAACTCGGATATTTTACGGAAATACCAAAAGATACAAAGTTAATTAAAATTTCCGCAGATGAAAAACAAGTAATAATAAATCTTTCTAAAGAGTTTCAAGCAGGCGGCGGCTCAGCGAGTATGAGCCTGAGACTGGAACAGCTTATTAAAACAGCGCTGGATTCTGTTAATCAAAAACCGGTTTACTTTGAGCTTGAAGGGGAACAGGTTAAATATATCGGAGGCGAAGGCATTATGGTCCCACAGCCGCTGTCAGGTAATGTGAATAAAAGCCAGGATATTTAATCCAGGATATTTATGATACTAAGCGAATTTGATTACGAACTCCCAAGAGAATTAATAGCCCAGGTTCCTTGCCCTAAAAGAGATAATTCTAACTTAATGGTCTTAAACAAAGCTGATAAGACCATTGAACATAGAAAATTTTTAAATATAACAGAGTATTTATCAGAAGATGACGTGCTTGTATTAAACAATACAAGGGTGATTCCGGCAAGGCTACTCGGAAAAAAGGCTACAGGAGCAAATATCGAGGTTTTTCTGCTTGAAAAACAGTGTGGAAACATCTGGAAAGTAATGATTAAGCCTGCAAAAAGAGTTAAAGAAGATACAGAAATCGTGTTTTCAGAGGAACTGAAGGCCAGAGTTATTTCAAAAGAAGAAGTTGAGCTGATTTATGAAGATGATTTCAATGAAATTTTAAACAGAACCGGCAATATTCCGCTACCTCCTTACATAAACAGGGAAAACAACAGTCAGGATGCTGAAAGATACCAGACAGTATACGCACAGACTCCTGGATCAGTTGCAGCGCCGACAGCAGGGCTGCATTTTACTGAAAAATTACTGAAAGAATTAAAGAAAAAAGGTGTTCAAATCTGCTATGTTACCCTGAATGTGGGGTTAGGAACTTTTAAGCCGGTACAATGCGAAAATATTCTTGAGCATAAAATTCACCAGGAGTATTATGAAGTACCTGAAACAACTGTAAATATTATAAAAAATGCAAAAGCCCAGGGTAAAAATATTGTAGCTGTAGGGACAACCACGGTCAGGACTCTGGAAACAGCTTTTGCACAGAAAAAAAATAAAGGTTATAGTGAACTTTTTATTTATCCGGGCTATCAATTCCAAGTTGTAGACAAGTTAATAACAAATTTCCATCTTCCTAAATCAACGCTTTTAATGCTTGTATCTGCTTTTGCGGAAAAAGATTTTGTGTTCAAGGCATATAGAGAAGCAGTAGAGAAAAAATACAGGTTCTTCAGCTATGGGGATTGTATGTTAATCTTTTAGCAATTTTTTTTATTCAGTTGTTTTGTATCGGTATTATGATTAATTCGTTACAACAGACAAACATCTATAATATCCGCAGGCCTGTGACTTTTAAAGGGCTTACGCCGTTTAATAAGTTGCCGGAAATTGCAATTTTATCGGGTATCCCATCATCTTTCACTGAAACAATGGTGAAAAGAATACAGCAATTTCCACCTCATCTTCTGGATAAAGTGAAAAATGACGAATGGAAGATTATTCTGGCTAATAATTTTGAAGATGCTTTAGTACACGCAAAAATTCCTATTGAATTATTTCGAGAATCAATCTCATCATTAACTCCTGATATAAAAAGGCTAAATGCAATGCTTTTAAATGTACATGATGGCATAAAGCCTATAAAGCTGGTAATATATCCACATTTGCCGGATGTGATAAATAACCCGGGTGCAGTTAACCATGAACTTTGTCACGTAATTATAAGGACAGATAATCTGCTCGATGATCCTCATGTAATTAATTGTTTCTTGGAAGATTTACAAAAATTAAATCCTCAAAAGATGGATAAGATAGATAATTATTATTTTTCAGGTGTTATACAACCCACTCAGAGAGGCTCTCTTGACGAAGTCACTGCCGAATGTATTGCCTGGCAGTGTCCTGGAGGAGGAGTTTATGGAAATCATTGTTTAAATGAGCCATACAGGCCGGATTTTGTAAAAAATTATTTTCCAAAAACTTTTAATTTAATAAAAAACAGGTATTTTAATAAATAACTAAACCAGCCCTTCCTTAATAGCCTTTACAGCAGCCTGAGTTCTGTCATCTACGACCAGCTTTTGAATGATATTACAAACATGCGCCTTGGCGGTATGCTCGCTTATCTTGAGTTCATCGGCAATTTCATTGTTTGATCTGCCGTCAACCACAAGTTTCAGGACTTCATACTCTCTCTCAGTTAGATTTGAGTGCTCTGCTTTGAATGCAGCTCTTGAATAAGGCTTATTATTTCCCGGTAAAATAGTTTTTTTTTGCGTAACTACTTTTGCTATCGCCGGATCAAGCCAGAAAGCGCCCTGGTTAACGGTCTGGATAATGCTTACCAGGTGTTCTGTTTTTATATCTTTCATTGCATAGGCATTAGCCCCTGCGGATAGAGCGTCCATAACTTCTTTCTCATCGGTATGGGAAGTGAGTATGACGATTTTTATATCAGGATTGGATTCTTTTATTCGCCTTGTTGCCTCTATCCCTGAAAACACAGGCAGTCCAATATCCATTAATACTACGTCAGGCTTGAGATCCCTGGCCATTTTAACTGCCTGCTGACCGTCTTCCGCTTCGCCGATGATTTCAAGGTTTGGATATTCCTCAAAAATAGCCTTTAACCCTACCCTTAGTAGCTTATGGTCTTCAACCATCAGTATCTTGATCTTATCAGGCATTTTTATAGTCCCCCTATTCTGTTTATTTATATTAACTTTTATTAAAACAATCATTCATCACCCATATATCTAATGACTATAGATATTTTAAACTAATGACCATAATGAAAATTGCTCTACAAAAGCTTATTCAGATAATAAACAATATTTGGACTTAAGTTTTATTTATGCCGGTAAAAGCGCAGCCTGTGCTGTTTTATCCGGCTTTAAAGAAATGTACTTTGCGTCATATATACCCTGGACTTGCTTGATTTCATCAAGGATTTCATCCCATATATGCTCGTCAGTAGTAATAATCATCGTGGATTCACCGCCGACAGTATTCTCTTTCCTCGCAACCATCATCATTCTGATGTTTATGTTGTTGTTTCCGAGAATGGTGGAAACCTTAGCAATCATGCCGGGTTTGTCCTGGTGCGGGGTGACTAATATGTGCTCAGCTATTTCAAGGCTGATTGTATAGTTATCAATCGTCACTATTCTTGGGGTTTTATCTGCGATCATAGCTCCGCTTACCTGGTGAGAACCAACATCCGTAGTTATCTTTACTCTAATAAGCCCATCATAATTTCCAGACTGCTCTGATTTGGATTCTATAACCTCAAAACCTTGCTGTTTAACAATTACCGGGGTATTAACATAATTAACATCCTCAAGGTTATGAGAAAGGATTCCTTTTAATACGGCTACTTTAAGCGGAGTAGTATCGTACTGGGAGAGCTTTCCTTTTAAAGTAATCTCTACCTGTTTTATGCCGCCTTCGCTTATTTGTCTGGCGAGAAGGCCGATATTTTCGGCAAGATTCATATATTCCTTGACTGGTTCTAGCAATTCAGGTCTAAGATAAGGTATATTTACCGCGCTTTTTGCTGATTTGCCTGCTAATACGTCTCTTATCTGCTCTGCAACATCAACAGCAACTTTTATCTGTGCTTCTTCAGTGCTTGCTCCAAGGTGAGGAGTCATTACAATGCGGCCATTAGCTGTTAACAACGGACTATTCGGGTCAATCGGTTCTTTTTCAAACACGTCAAGCGCTGCAGCGGCAACGTGACCTGATTCCAATGCTTCTTTAAGGGCTTCTTCGTCAACTATTCCACCTCTGGCGCAGTTCACCATCATAACGCCTTTTTTCATCTTATTTAATGTGTCTTTATTTATTAAATAAGCGGTTTCTCTGGTTTTTGGCACGTGAATGGTAATAAAATCACAGACTCCCCAGAATTCATCAAGGCTTTTTACAAGAGTTGCACCTAATTCTTCGACTTTATCCTGTGTTACATACGGGTCATAAACAATTACTTTCATGTCCATTGCAACAGCGGCTTTCACTACTCTGGAGCCGATTTTTCCGAGTCCGATAGTTCCCAGTGTTTTATTGAAAACTTCTACGCCGGTGAATTTTGATCTTTCCCATTTACCCTGCTTCAATGAAGCATCAGCCTGAGGAATATTCCTCGCCATAGAAAGTATCAGGGCTACTGTATGTTCAGCAGCTGCGGCTGTGTTGCCTTCTGGGGAATTTACAACTATGATACCTTTATTTGTTGCTGCTTCCAGGTTAATGTTGTCTACGCCAACGCCTGCCCTGCCGATGATTTTCATATTTCTGGCAGCTTCAATCATTTTAGGTGTGACTGTTGTTTGGCTTCTGACCATCATCCCGTCGTATTCACCGATGATTTTGCATAATTCATCTTCCGGCAGAATGTCTTTAAAATCCACATCAGCGACTTCTGAAAGAATATCACCTGCTACTTGATTAATTTTATCTGTAATCAAAACTCTAGGTTTCATGGCAACTCCTCCTAACTCTTCGTTATGTTTTTTTATTATATAACTATACGAATACAAAACGCACCTGTAAATACACAGTTAGTTGTAACAAATTGTAACCAGTAGGATAAAATTTTATTAATTTTTTTATTGACAGGCGTTTAAACGTTAAGAATTAATTATCAGTAAAATAAGGATAGAAAATAATGACTATTTCAGGCATTTCAAATTCAAAGTTAGGTTTTTCAGGAATTCACGGTACAGCAAACATGTTTACTGAAGGCCGTAGTAAACAAGTTGCTATTAGAGAAAATCATATCAATGCTTATTTAAAATTAGAAAGTCCTGAATTCCGAGACGTAAAAATTGATGAAATAAATGGAGGGAGTACATTAATAAGTAAAGGTTGTGGACTATCAATAGGAACAATGAAAGATAATGCTCAATTAACTTTAGAGAAAGGTAGGATGGGTTCGGCCTGGGCAAAAATAGCCAATATCGAAGGTGAAAACGTTCATATTTTGCTTAAACCGGGTACTGCGGCTGTTATAAACGGTCAAAGTAAATTTAAATATGCTTCAAGAAAAATTTTTAGTGACAATAATAATGGATTTGTTGATGTTGCAGGTGAAAATCTTAGATTAGAAGGTTAACTAGAGCAAGGGTGCGCTATTTCGCACCGCTAATCATAAATAAAATTGTAGGGGCAGACCTGTGTGTCTGCCCCTACTCCATTCATATGAATTTCCCTTAAAAAGTTAAGAAATGTTAAAGATTGTAAATATTTATTTCGATTATCTAACAAGAAATGAATGCAAATTTTAATGCACATTTTAGTCAGCGGGATAAAGGTTAGCCAAAGGGGTTAGACTATATGGATTTAGTAATTAAAAATTTTGACAATGACATCACCATTATAAAACCGGTTGTTTCGCCGGATAGAAATGTTGAAAGTGTTATAGCGAAAGCCAAGATGGCTATTTTGGAAAATCGTAGCAAGCATACAGTGCTGGATTTAACAGACGTGAATTTCCTGGACTGCATTAAAATTGGCACAATCATTGGCACGTATCATTTTCTGGAATTCAGCGCTAGAAAAATCCATATTTTAGTGAATAATGTAGAGATTAAAAAAGCCATGGAAAGGCTAAGTTTTAATAATATTGAGATTTATTCTGATAATAAGTTTGTGCTTGAGAGCATAGCGTAGAAAAATTATTCCGCTTCAATTCGTTTTAAAATATACGGCCTTAAGCTTTCCAGAAATATTTTTGCAGAATTTAAATCTTTTAATACATCTTCTTTTACTGGATTTTCGCTTACATCATAATCAAAAAATTCCCTATGCCTTATAAGCGTGCTATAAATTTTACTTAAAGATACATCAAATACTTTGTTAATATGAATATAATTCTTGTTGAACCAGCCCATCAAACTGTGATGGCTACTCGTAACAAACCCGTCGAGATAACCTAAAGCAAGTACTGTATAAAAAACAGTATAATATGCCCTGTTTTGAGCAACATTAAGGTTTATTTCAAGATTGTCAAAGCCTGCTTTTAAAGCTTCCTCAGCTTTTATTAAAGAATTTCTCGCAAGAATTACTTTATGCTGCTTCATAAAACAGGCCTTTGTCGAATATTTCTGTTTGGAAAAAAGGATTATTTTTAAGTTTTTCTGCCGTATAACTTTGTAAATCAATGTATACATCATATTTATACATTAAATCGCAGATAATCTCTGAAATTTCAAAATCTTTTTCCCAGTTAACATCCTCAAAAACTGCAATAATATCTATATCGCTATCTTTACGGCGTGTTCTTTTTATTGTTGAACCATAAAGATAACTTCCTTTAAAGTCCTTATATTTTTCGGAAATTCTTTTATTTAGTTCTTTTATTATGTTTATAATTCTTTGTTCAGGCATATTAAATATACTATCATATTTCTATGCACATAACCAAACAAATCAAAACCATATTAAAAACCAACCCCACCCTGTTCACCACATCAGGAGATCTTGCTGATTTCTCGGAATTCCAGGGACTGGATAACCTCCAAAACCCAACAGGCCCTATTTTAAAATCCCTGCAAAGAACAGCAGATATTTACGGCTCAAAAGCCTCTTTTTACCTTGTAAACGGCTCATCCTCAGGTATTATCGCCTTGATGCTGGCTACGGTAAAGCAGGGTGACAAGGTACTTATAGCAAGAAATGCTCATAAATCAGTGATAAACGCTCTCATCCTCTCAGGAGCAGTACCCGTATGGGCAGAAACAGGCTGGGATAATGACTGGAATATACCCACCTGTGCAAATATTCAAAACATTCCTGATAATGTAAAGGCCATATGGCTTACCAGCCCAACTTATGAGGGGATTGCAACTGATATAAGATCAATCGCCCAATTGTGCAAAGAAAAAAATATTCCTCTTATTGTTGATGAAGCCCACGGGGCGTTGTGGCCGTTTTCTGAGTTTTTACCGGAATCCGCCATCCATTGTGGCGCAGATGTATGCGTGCAGTCGCTTCACAAAACCGGGGGGTGCATGAACCAGGGGGCATTACTTCACCTGTCAAAAGACTCAAAAATTAACCCGGAACTGATACAGCAGACTTTAAATATAATAAATACCACTTCTCCTTCATATATTCTGCTCTCAAGCATTGAAACTTCAATTGAATACTTGAATTCCACTAAAGGCAGAAAAAAACTAAACCAGCTAATAAACAACATTAATGATATGAAGACACGATTAAAGGCAAGCACCGATGCTATTTTCCTTGAAAATTCAGACCCTACAAAGATATTTTTCAGGATTCCGGGCACCTCAGCGCAGGAATTATCTGATTTTATTGAAGATAATTTTAATATCGAGTTTGAGATGAATAATGACAGGGGTATATTAGCGATTACAGGTATAGATACCAGCGCTCAAAGCCTGAAAAAGCTGGAAAAAGCCATAAATAAAGCTCACGAAAAATTAAAAAAAGGGAATAAACAGGCAGACATTATGCCTTTTATAACTCCGATAATGATGCTAACTCCTTCGCAGGCTTTTTCTCAGAAATCAGAGAGCGTAGAGCCTGCTAATGCAGTAGGTTTAATTAGCAGGGAAACAATAGTTAATTACCCGCCGGGGATTCCCCTGATTATAGCCGGGGAAGTCGTTCAGGAGGCGCATCTTGAGTTTTTAAAACACAGGGAAAAAATTGAGATTATAAAACATTAAAAAGCCTCTAAGTTATTAGAGGCTTTTTACGTAAATTATTTTATTAACTATGCTGTTGTTGCTGGTTCTTCTAATACAGGAGCTTGTTCTTCTGCTGGAGCTTCTTCTTCAATACCAAAGAAATTCTTTACGAAATTAAGAAGTGAATCCATTATGGTAGGTTTGCTTTCTTCTGGAATTGCAGCGCCATCTACTGTTTCTGTAACAGCTGTTGTAGGATCTTCACCACCCTGGACAAGTCCAAGAATCTGATCTATAAGGTTACCAATAGCTGTTTGAAGGTCTACTTCACCTTCTACAGGCTCTTCGCCTTCAGCTGCGGCTTCTTCTTCAGCTTTTTTAGCATCTATTGCTTCCTGGAGTTGAGGAAATTTGCCTTCAAGTCCTGGAGGTAATCCTTTGCCACTATCAATTTTTTTCTGGATTCCTGGAGGAATTCCACCGTTGCCAAGGCCATGTCCTTTGCCTTTACCACCAGCAAGGGCTTCGCCTACTTCCGTATCTTCTGCTACGGGCTGTTCTGTCTGTGCTTCGGCGTCTACCTGAGTATTGCCCTGAACGTCTTTTGCCTTACCGGCAAGGGCTGCGCCTAATTCTGTGTCTTCTGCTACAGGTTTCTTGGCTTGTGTTTGTACCTGAGTAGTGGATTGAAGCTGTCGGGCTTCTAATGCCTTGTCAGTACCGGAAATTTTTTGTACCATATTTGTTTCTCCTATGCTAAATGCAAAATATCAAATGCAATATTTTGTATATACTTTTAAACTATTACATATATAAACAACAAACTTTATTAAAAATTGCTTAAATTTTTATTAAATTTTACGCAGCTTAATATAATGTAACGTTTTGGAAGTGTGGTTAAATTGTAAATGATTTGTTATTATCTTTGGGGTGGGGTGGCGAAGCCCAATGTCGTCAACTTAGTATATAAATATGTCTGTATATTTTTTTAAAGCAGCGGCGCAGGACACAATTTTTGTTTTCCTTTCAGGTTAGCTTTGACGTAATAGTTAATTTTAGGGGGGAAACTGGCCGCTGCGCAGCCAGTTTCCCCCCTTTTTAAATTTTTTTTAACGCCGAGGACAACTTGGATTTTATAAAATTAACTATTACAACGCCACAGCCTACTGACAGAAAATATTACAATTTTTTAATTTTTTTTCTTAAGTTGACGACATTGTGGCGAAGCCACCCTACCCCAAAGGCAGATGGGGCGCCGCCGGCGCCCCATCTGCAAAAATATAAATTTTTAAATTTATCAATCATAATATGTGATTACCTGTTATTTTTGAAAAGCATTATATAATTAAGGTATTATTTCTTTAAAAGGGAAGAGAAGAAATTGAATACCTGTATTTCTGATAAAGAGGACCTGGGGACAAAAAGTCATAATAAAAGAAGACTAAACAGGCTACAAAAAAGAAGGAATATCCGTAAAGTAAGAATATTGACCTCAAGGCTCAGAGTTTTTACCAGGATAATTTTTCTTATAGTAATAGTATGGGTTTTTCTAAAGGTTATTAATCTCTCTTATTGGTATCTGGATGAAAATATTTTCACTGTTTATCCGAATAGATATCTTGAACTGGAAGGGAATAAAATCATTTCTAATAAGCAGATAATGGAAAAATTACAGGGAATAACCTTGCCTAAAAAACCTTTATATTTAATAGACACAACCCCTATTGAGGAAAAGCTTCTTAAGATGGCTCCAGTTAAAAAAGTTTTTGTTAGAAGATACTGGCTGCCTGCCAGATTAAGAATAGTAATCGATGAAAACACTCCAGTTCTCTCTATAGTCCCTACCCAAAAGGCTGAACCTGTTGCAGTATTTACAAAGGATGGCACAACAGTCAAAGTCCTCGGAAAAAAATACCTGCCTTTACCAAATGGTTACCATACTTATAAAGTTATTACCTATGATGATTATAAATCATGGAAGCCAGTACTTATTCCTTATATAGAAAAGCTGGCCATCTTTCTGGAAAGCGTTACTGCTGATAAGCTTGTTTATATTGATATAAGAAATCCTGATGATGTCTACATTCAGATGAAAAACATACGGCTGAGGATAGGCGCCTTGAAAGGGAAGGAAGTATTTAAAAGGATAGAAAAAGTTGCTTCTGTTATTCCTGAAGCAATGAAAATTAAGGAAACCATTAATTATATTGATTTAAGATGGAACAATGTTTCCATAAAGCTTAAAAAGAAGGATGAAGAGCCTCTAATAAAAGATGAATCAACTCCCGCTGCTCATTAATAACGTGGCGTGCACCCCTGCGTTAATGCCACTTCGAAGACTAACCAGTGAACATCTCAAAGCGTCTTCCTGAGCCGTTGAAACTATACTTTAATTTATGAATATAAATATTGCGAAGGATCTTTCTAACGTTGCATTTATAGTAATGATTAAGATCCTTCGCATCGCTTTTATTCCACGATTATAGCATTTATTATTCCACGATTATAGCATTTA
>MFRL01000093.1 GCA_001784565.1 Candidatus Melainabacteria bacterium GWF2_37_15 | reverse complement strand
AGCATCAACAGCGTTTAATTTTAACGCAATATCAAAGATTCTCTTTGCTTTTTCAGGATTTCCTGATTCCAGATATAAATCCCCAAGCTTGTATTGAATCGTGACATCCTGTGGGTTCAGGTCAAAAGCCCTTTTCAGGTATGTGAGGGCAATGTCTGTCTGGCCGCTCTTTTTAAAGCATTCAGCCATGTATTCAAAAATCTTGTATTCAGAGGGGTTTAGTTCCAGGGCTTTTTGGAAATATTTAATAGCCTCGGGAATTTGTGCATTTGCATAATATATTGTCCCAACATCAAATAAACAGTTTGCATCATCAGGGTTCATTTCCAGGACTTTTTTAAATGATTCCAGCGCGTCAGGAAATCTCTCTATGCTTCCATAAGCGACTCCTTTGTTGTAGTGTGCAAGCGCAAGGTTGGGTTCTTTTTCCAGGGCGCGGTCATAGTATTCTATTGCTTCTTCAAAATCCTGCATATCAAGTAAAAAGTTAGCGTAATTGTAAAGGATTTCGTAATTATCAGCATCAATTTCAACTGCCCGCAGGTAATAATCTTTTGCTGTTTTAAGGCGGTTTCTTGCCGCTTCAATTTTTGCTATGTTGACCCAGCCAACAGCAGCGAGTTCCGGGCATTCTATGATTTTTTCATAAGCTTCTTTTGCTCGTTCATAATCGCCAACTTTTTTATAAAGTTCGCCTATATCAAGATAATTTAAATAAGGGTCAATATTTGACAATGTTTAGTTCTCCTATAGCCTCGTATCAGGATTGCTCAAAAAATCCTGATAGGTCTTTTCAATCCCTTCTTTCAATCCTGTTTTTGCTGTCCAGCCAAGCGCGTTAATTTTTGATACATCCATAAGCTTTTGCATTGTGCCATCAGGCTTTGTAAGATCGTTTTTGATTTCTCCCTTAAAGCCTGTTACTTCTTTGATAATATTGGCCAGTTCCATTATGGTGACGTCTGTACCGGTTCCAATGTTTATGAATTCGCCAATATCCTTCGCATCCTTGTTTTTCATTAAGAATAAAATAGCGTCTGCAAGGTCCTCATTGAACATAAACTCACGCCGGGGCGTACCGGTTCCCCAGATAATTACTTCATCAAGACCTTTTTCCTTTGTTTCATGGAACCTTCTGATGAGCATTGGTACTGCATGAGCGTTTTCCGGGTGGTAGTTATCATTAATTCCGTATAAATTGCAGGGCATAACAGAAATGTAATTGGTGCCATATTGCTTGTTCATTGCGTTACAGAGCTTTATTCCGGCTATTTTTGCTATTGCGTATGGTTCATTTGTCGGTTCCAGTGGCGAAGTAAGCAGGTATTCTTCTTTTATGGGTTGTGGCGCATTTTTAGGGTAAATACAACTGGATCCCAGGAATAAAAGCTTTTTGACCTCGGTTTTAAAGGCTGCTTCTATGATATTATTCTGGATTTTCAGGTTATCCAGCAGAAAATCAACAGGATAAGTATCGTTTGCGTATATTCCGCCGACTTTAGCCGCTGCAAGAAACACCCAGTCAAATTTTTCGGTTTTAAAAAAGTCCATAACCCTGTTTGTATCAAGAAGGTCAAGTTCTCTCCGGTCTTTTACAATAATATTCTGATAACCTTCCTGTTTAAGCTTTTTTAGAATAGCACTCCCTACAAGGCCTTTATGACCGGCCAGAAAAACCTTCATCCTAAGTTAACTCCTCATACAAAATCCTGTTCAGGCAAAGAGAAAGGTTTTTAAAAGCACACATTCCTTTATCCCTGCTCATAACCCCTACACTCGCAAGTTTATTCCTGACAACTTCATTAAGCTCTTCCGGGTCTACAAACAAAGCGCATTCTTTTGTGCATTCTTTATGGCCAAAGGGACAATTCTTCATTTTAATCGGCCTGCTCTGTGCAGATTTCAGCTATTCTTTGCTGCCAGCCCTGTGCTTTTTCCACATAATGCTTGGCGCCCCTGTTCATGCAGCTATCTTTGTGTTCTTTTTTATTGGAAGCGGACATAACTATAATTTTTGTATTTAATTTGCACAAAAGAGACAGTTTTTTTATTTCGTCAATCAGGATATAGCCTTCTCTTTCTGTGGGGATAAAAAGATCAGTTATGGTATATCCGAAATCTTTGGCTTTAAATTTCTCTATTGCATCAAAAAGCTCTCTGGATACTGTTACTTCAAATCCAAGTTTTTTTAATACAGATTCCAGCTGGATAGTAACAATGCCAAGATCGTCTACTACAAGCACGGTTTTTAATCGAGGACAGTCATCAATGATTTTTGCAGAATTTGTTTGCAGTGCAGGTGTATTGCCGCTATCTTTTGCACTAACATTTACTAAGGAAGTTATTGCATCCAGTTTACCTTTAACAACTTCTACTACGTTGTTTAGTTTTTCCAGCTCAACCTCTTTAGGAACAGGCATATCAGCCAGTTCAAAAAATTTTTTTAAAAAATCAGAATCTATTTCAATAGAAAATTTTTCAGACACGATATAATTTTCCTATATTATCTTAATTTATTTTATCTTCTTAATTGATTATATTCCACAATTTTTTTATAAAGTTATCTTTATTTTTTATTCTTAAAATATGTCTTAATATACTGTCAATATCTTTTTCACTTAAATCAAAGTGAAACTTTAGCTGGTTAATATAATTATACAAAGACCTTAATGCCTGTTGTTTTTTTCTGCAGGTATCACGCTGGTTTAAAAATTTTTGTGTTAAACAGGAAGCATCACTCATTGGTTTCATTTCCTTGCCCGGCTGTTGATAGTCTTATTACTATATTTAGATTATATGTTTTCCTGATTTATTTCATCGGATTAAAGTCTAATATGGCAATAAATACCGGAGAAATCAAAGAATGGGTAAAAAGCTAAAAATTCTCTCAATAATTTTATTTATATGGCTTTTCGCTTTATTTATAGGTAAAGTATCTGAAAAAGTTATCCTAAGCCAGAATGATTCTTTTTCTGTTTACAAGCCTGGAATAGAGGCAATAAAAAATCTTAAAGGTACTGGCTATTCTAAATATATTCAACGAGTGTATGTAAATACTGATGAAAAGAACAAATTAATGATTTTAATTAAGCCAAATTATTGGGGCAGGCTTAATAAAGAAGAAAAAGACATAATAATTTCCAGAGTTAGCGAGAAATGGAAAGAAATATATAAAAAAATTGATCCTGAAGATACTAACCTTATACCTGAGGTAAGTTTTGCAAATATCTAAAATTTATATTTGTTAAAATTCTATTTTTTGAAAAAATCTTTCAGCTACATATTGTCTGTACTGGTTTGGAGAGCTATAAGAAATAATTAGATTATCCTTATTTGTTTTCGTGTTTTTTATTATTCCGATAATTCCTATAAATTCCTGCTTCTCCTCACCTAAAATAGAGAAGGACACTTTCATATAAGGAATAGTCTGATTAAGTGCTCTAAATGAGTCGAGTCTTTCGACAGTAAAATTATCTATTTTAAAATTTTTCTGCTTGTTAATGAATGAAATAAGTGTTTTTATTTTTTCTTCCAGCGTTTGTAGCGTAAGATTTTCGTCATTTAAATTTAATATCAGGCCAGAATCAACAATACCCATGACCTGAGTATTGGATGGATGACTTGCAAGTACAATTTTCATACTAAGTAAATTCAGAGCTTTTGTTACTGAATAGCCGGGAGGAATTCTTGAAAAATCTGCTACTTGTTCTGCTCTTGATCTGAGTTCTTCATTTGTAGCATTTAGCTGTTTTTTTAGCCCATCCTGTAATAATATATAGCCGATATATGTTCCGGCAACAAGAACGGTTAAGCCTGTAAACGTAATTATAACAACTAATATTATCTTGGCTAAACAACCTTTAGGCATAATTGTTAATCCTTATTTATATCTATAAATTATATTTTAACACGGGTTTTCTTGCAGCTAAAGTTTCATCAATTCGTGAAACAGGCGTGCTGACAGGAGAATTCAAGACCTGTTCCGGCTTTTCTTTAATCTCTGTAGCAATATTTTCCATTATGTTAATAAAGTTATCAAGAATTTCCTTTGTCTCTGTTTCTGTTGGTTCAATCATTAAAGCTTCATGAACTATAAGAGGGAAATATATTGTGGGCGGATGAACTCCATAATCCATAAGTTTTTTGGCTATGCCAAGGGTGTTTACACCCTGAGCTTTTTGGATGTCGCCTGAAAGCACGAATTCATGCATACAAATTTGATCAAAAGGAAGTTTGTAGTGGTTTTTAAGTTTTTCTTTCAAATAATTAGCATTAAGAACAGCGTCCTCACTTACTTTTCTTAATCCTTTTCCTCCCATCATAAGGATGTAAGTATATGCTCTTATAAATATTCCAAAATTTCCATAATATGCTTTAACTTTGCCTATAGAATTTTTTAATTCATAGTTAAAGTAGTATTTTTCGCCATCATAATCTATTACCGGAACCGGGAGGTAATCAGCGAGTTTTTCATTGACTCCAATAGGGCCTGCACCCGGGCCTCCTCCTCCGTGTGGCGTTGAAAAGGTTTTATGCAGGTTTATATGCACAATGTCGAATCCCATAAGCTTGGGATTGGTTATTCCCATTATGGCATTGAGGTTTGCTCCGTCATAGTAAAGAAGTATGCCGTGTTCTTTTGCCATTTCTGATATTTTAAGTATTTCTTCTTCAAAAAGTCCTAAGGTATTAGGATTTGTCATCATTATTGCTGCGACATCATTGTTTAATAAGCATTTTAACGCCTCAGTATCTACCTGTCCTTTGGAATTAGATTTAACTTCGACTATATCAAACCCGCACATTTTCGCAGAAGCAGGATTTGTGCCGTGAGCGGAATCTGGAATAATTACTTTTGTTCTTTTTTGCCCTAAAGTTTCAAAGTATTTTTTTACTATGAGCATTCCTGCAAATTCGCCCTGGGCACCGGCTGCGGGTTGCAGGGAAACTGCATCCATTCCGGTTATTTCTTTCAGGGATTCTTGGAGTTCATACATGAGTTCAAGAGCGCCCTGTGAATATTCTTCGCCCTGTTGAGGATGGATTTCTGTAAAGCCTTCAAAACCTGCAACTTTTTCGTTAATTTTAGGGTTATGTTTCATTGTGCAGGAGCCAAGAGGATAAAATACAGTATCCACAGAGAAATTTTTATGTGAAAGGTTTGTAAAATACCTTTCAACTTCAAGTTGTGTTAATTCAGGCAAGTTAAGATCGCTTTTCCGCAGGTAATTTTCAGGTATTATATCGTTGAGGCTTTTCTCCGCAACGCCTGAATCAGGGAATTTTACCCCTCTTTTCCCTTTTATGCTGTTTTTAAAAATTGTATTTTGCATTTTATTTATTCCTCTGTTCTAAATCCTATCTGTTTTTGTTCTCTTGGACTTTCAAGCAAATTATTTAAAACCTGAATTATCTCATCAACTCTTTCATCATTTTTTTCGATGTAAAGCATGAGAAGTTTTCTTAATTCGGCTATTTCTTGCGTTGGCTGAAACGCTAATTGTCTTAATTTTACAAAAACCCTCATTATCTGAACATTTACAGCAATAGCCCTTTTACTATTAAGTACGCTTGATAGCATTGCCACGCCCTGCTCCGTAAAAACGTAAGGTTTATATTTTCTTAAGACTTTATCAAAGGTCGCAATTTGCGACCTTAAAATATTCCATTCATCATCATTGAGTTGAAACATAAAATCTTCCGGGAAACGATCTATATTACGCTTTATTGCTTCATTAAGCCGTTTTGTTTCGACTTCATATAATATAGCCAGGTCACTATCAAGCATAACTCTTTGACCCCGAATAACAAAGATTTTATTTTCTATTATTTGTATTGGAATTAACGCTGAATCCATTTTTTTTCCCTTTAAACCAGCAATTTTTTTTATTCACCATCTTTATTTTATCAGTATCAAAAAATATTGGATAAAAATTGTTAATTTCAGGTTATCAAAATTATCAAAATTACAGAAATCAGGGTTATTCTAACTCCCCGGCCTCGCCTGCCTGTCCTGCAACTCCGCAGCGAACTCACAGTTCTTTAAATACTTTAGCCGCCTATAATAAACACCTGGTGGCATTTGGCTGGAAACCGGCAAAAAATCAAAATAAAGAAATCCTGATGCAACTTGCCATTATTAAATATAACTTGAAAAAGGATGTTGAGGAAAAATTTTGCGGTGAAATTAAGGCAACAAATAAATCAGGCCAGGAAGAAGTTTTAAATATTTATAAAACCATAAATAAAAGTAATGAGAAAGTTTATCTTGTTAGAAAACAGGACGATAACAAAACATTAATCGGAGCTGCAATATATACCATAAAAAATAATCCAGTAATTAAAGGCTTATATAATTTACAGGATAATGATGATTTTTCATATATATCTGGTGAGTATATCTTTTCTACAGGTCAGGATGAATATATAGACCTAAATCTGGGGAAAAAACTGCATCAATTAAGGATAGAAACCTCAATCCTGGAAGGCTGCCCGGGGAAGGTGTTGATATATTCAGCGAAAACGATATCAGACTTTATTCCTACAGGTTTTCATTACAAAAATGGTTTTGTTCCCTGTAAATTGATCTTTGAGGATGACGGTTTGCTAAGAGATAATGAAGCAGAGAAAAAAATAATTAAAGACATGCAAAAAAACAAGGGTTATACTTCCGTAAAAGAAATAAATATGTACTTGTCGTCTGAAAATTTTGAGAATATTTGGCTGAAACAAATCCTGAAAAATCCGCTACTGGATGAAACTAAGCAAAAAATATCCAACTCAATAGTAAATCAAAAAGCAGGATGGCAACAGCTGTCCAAATAGCAGCCCTTGTTGTTGCTAAACCTATCTCTTTTGCGCCCCCGGATGTTCTTAATCCATGACAGGTACATATAAGAGCAACAAGAAGCCCAAAAACGGCAGCTTTAACAAGGCTTATCATAATATCATACGTGTCTGTGTACAACCACACTGACTTTAAATATAAATAAGGGTGTAATTTGACAGTGGCGTTCGCAACAAACATCCCACCGATAACACCTATTAATTCTGCCAATATCGTGACTAACGGTACTACAATAATACCGGCAATGAGCCTGGGCACTAAAAGATATTCCACAGGATCAATCCTTAATGCTTTAAGAGCATCTATTTGTTCTGTTACGCTCATGTTGCCGATTTCTGCGGTAATAGCAGTGCCTGCCCTTGCTCCTATAGCAAGACTGGCAAATATAGGAGCCATTTCTCTCGTTATTGCAATGGAAACAAGCCCTCCCACATAAGCGTTAGCGCCTGAAATAATAAACCGTTCCGCTACCTGCAAAGCAAGCACCGCTCCTGCTACAACGCATATTGTCAATGCAATTGGTAGTGAGTCATAGCCAATTATTGCAGCCTGGCTAATTGTATTTTTAAAGCTGATTTCGCCATTAAAGGTCTTTTTTAGTGCTTTAAAAAGGTTTATTACGCAAAAACCAATGAATTCAATTATCATAAATAGGTGTGCACCAGTGTTTGTATTTTTCTACCTTGCCCCTGACAATTTCAAAATACAAGTCCTGTATTTTTTGTGTTATAGGGCCGATTTGTCCGTTTCCGACAGGCCTGTGGTCAATGCTTGTAATAGGGCTAACCTGTGCGCCTGTTCCGCAGAAAAACGCTTCATCAGATATATAAAGCTCAGTCCTGTCTATTTCCCTTTCAATAACTTCCAGCCCGAATTCCTGCTCAGCCATTTGTTTTACCGTGTCCCGGGTAATTCCGACAAGAATGTTATCGGTAATTTTTGTTGTAATAAGTTTTCCATTCTGGACAAGATAAAAGTTCATTGCACTGCCTTCTGTGATATGTCCATCATGGGAAAGAGTAAGAGCTTCGTCAAAACCTGCCTTTAGGGCATCAGTGATTATAAGCGCTGTATTTGCGTAAGCTCCTCCGACTTTTGCCCTGGGGGGAATAGCGTTATCGTCCAGTCTTCTCCAGTTGGAAACGCAGATGCTTAAACCTTTTGTAATATCAACATAATTCCCCAGCGGTGCGGTAAAAACAAGGAAAGAATCTTTTCCAAGAAGCTTTGGGCCTATAGTGCACTCACCTTTGTACATAGTTGGCCTGATATATGTATCACTTTGCGGGGCGTTCTTTTTTACAAGCTCTACTGTAAAATCACACATTTCTTTTACTGAATATGGAGGCTTCATGTGCATTATTTTTGCGCTGTTATGCATTCTTTCAAAATGTTCCCTCATTCTGAAAACATATATTTGTTTGTGATCTTCGTTCCAATAACCTCTTATCCCTTCAAATATAGATGTTCCATACAGGAAAGCATGAGTTTTTACGCTTATTTTGGCGTTTTCTTCTGGAACAAATTCTCCATCCATAAATACATATTGGGTAGTCATTACTATTCTCCTCGTACTTGTATATTATTTTTATTGAGATAATTTTTAAGTTCTTTGATTTTTACTGTGTTGTAGTGAAAAATTGAAGCAGCAAGCGCAGCATCAGCAGCCCCTTGCTCAAACACATCCTTAAAATGCTCCATTACAGGCCCTGCTCCGCCTGAAGCAATAACCGGGAGGTTTGTATTCAGGGAAACATGTTTTGTTAATTCAAGATCAAACCCCTTTTGCGTGCCGTCAGCATCCATTGAAGTTAATAATATTTCGCCTGCACCGAGTTGTTCTACTTGTTTTACCCAGTCAAGTACTTTTATATCAGTCTTTTTCTGGCCTGCGTTTATGTAAACATACCAATCATCGGGTTCACGTTTAGCGTCTATTGCAATAACTATACATTGTGAACCGAATGCTTTAGATGCTTGTGCGATTATTTCGGGATTGTTCACGGCAGCGGTGTTTAATGAGGCTTTATCTGCGCCTGCGAGCAGGATATTTCTTATATCTTCAAGTGTTCTTATGCCACCGCCAACGGTTAAAGGGATAAAAACTTGCTTTGCAACTTTTTCAACAACGTTTCTCATTGTATCCCTGCCTTCGTTTGTGGCAGTAATATCGAGAAAAACTATTTCATCAGCGCCTTCTTCTGAGTACCTCGCAGCAAGGCTCACAGGATCGCCCGCATATTGCAGGTTAAGAAAATTTATTCCTTTAACTGTTTGTCCGTCTTTTACGTCAAGACAGGGTATTATTCTTTTTGCTAGCATAATTACAATAATAGCAAATAAAGAATTATAATGACCCTTTTATTTCCAAAATTTTTCTTAAAACTTCTTTTGAGTCTTCATGATTTGGGTCAATTTGTAAACATTCTTTGAATTTTTCCAGGGCTAAGTCATAGTGCTTTGCGTTAAAAAAACTGATACCCAGATTATAGCTATCATTAAGCACTTTATAATCAGATGGTGAAAGAACGGAAGTCTTTTTTTCCTCCTGTACATTAGGAGTGTTAGCTAATTGTTGTTTAATTTTAAATATTTTATCTAACAACATAGTTGCTTTTGTATAGTCAGGTTCCATTTTCAAGCATTTTCGCAGGTTTTCTATTGCCAGATCAAAATTTTGTTCTTTTACACAATTAACAGCTAAATCAAAATAATCATCTCTTGATTTATTTGATTTTTCTTTAGGCTCTATTTCTTCTTTTTTAGTTTTCACGACTTCATTACAGGTTTGATGCCCTTTTTTCATGTTTAAAGCAGTATTTAAGCCTTCTTTTGCTTTAAGATAATGAGAGCCGTGCTTTACAGTAATGTTATATAAATCTATGGCTTCATCATATTGTTGGTTTTTTACATATGCATATGCTAAATCCATGTAGGTATCAAGATCACCAGGCTTAATTAGCAGGACTTTCTTATGATGCTCTATACTTGCGTTATAATCTCCTTTTCTTAAATAAGCCAACGCAAGGTTTGAATACGCACAAACCTCGTTTTCGTTTAATTTTAATACCTTATTAAAGGATTCTATCGCTGAATTATATTCTTTTTCATTAATATAGGTTACGCCAAGGTCAAATTGTGCTTCTATAAAGTTAGGTTCCAATTCCAGTGCTTTTAAGAAATTATTAATGGCTAACTTATATTTGCCTTCGTTATTATATTGCACACCTTTATTATAGTGAAGTTTCGCCTCTGTATTA
>MFRL01000092.1 GCA_001784565.1 Candidatus Melainabacteria bacterium GWF2_37_15 | reverse complement strand
TTCTTAAATCGTTTTTATATATATGTAAGGCAAATGTAAGGTAAACAAAAGGAAGTAAAGGTAAGAATTATGGGTTGCTACATCGGAGCAAAAGATAAAATAGACAGGGCTCTGGTAAAGCAATACGCAAGTGTTCAAACCTGTAAATTCGATAATGAAAAGATAAAACCTGATGAGATGCTAAAAATGATAGATTTACTCTCGCTGCAGGCAAAGAATTTTCATTTTAAAAAAGTTTCATAACTAAAACGTCTCGATTCTCCCAATCCTAATAAACCTCCTCCCTTCCTCTAGACTCCCACAATTTACTGCTGTAGGTATATATTAAAGTAAGTCCAAAAGACTTCGCCCCCGAGAGGGGGATTTTTATTTTTTAAAATGGTCTTAAACTTTACGTTTATTAGTAAGAAAGGAGAAAGGAAAATGGTTAGATTTGTTTGCGAAGATTGCGGCAGTGAAATAGATCAGGAAATAAGCTGCCACGGACATAAAATTAAATACCGTAAAGATACAGAAAAATTTGTATGCACTGATTGCACTGACAGAACGCTATCAGATAAAGAAATTGAAGAGTGCGCACCTAAATGTTGCCACAAACCAATGCTGCCAGGCGAATAAGGAGGGAGAAATGAAAGTTATATCTACTGACGAATTAAAAGATCGAATCCACCATATAACGCTCATAGACGTAAGAAACCCGTATGAGTATGAATTCGGACATATTCAGGGAGCTGAAGACATTCCTCTTGAACACCTGGAAGATGGATTTAAAAACAGGTACACTACAGAAGAAAAAGACATTGTTATCTATGGTGAAGACGAGGAAATGGGAACCGATGCAGCAAAAAAACTGGAAGATATAGGCTATAACAATGTTGAAGTGTATCAGGAAGGCTTCCAGGAGTGGAGGCGCTCCAAATTACCTATTAAAAGGGTATCACTCGGCCAGGAAAGAAGAACCAGAAAAATATAGGAGGAATAATTATGACGCCGTTAACCTGGAAATTTCTTACGGGAGCGTTGAATCCTGTAGTTGATGATGCAGTTAAAGAATTAATGACAAAACAATATGATGATAACCTTGCCCTGTTGATTCCAGTGGCGAAAAAGCTCACAGTTCAGGCAATACTGGAAAACGATATAAGGGCACAATTCGGAACGGCATTAAGAAGACCTCTGGGTAGCCCGAACTACCTTTCACCCTGGGAAAGAATCCTGCTCAATCCAAGGCAACTGTTCGAACTGCCAGCACCTGATTTTGAAAAAATTGATACGACAACGGTAATCGGTAAAAAAGCGAAAAAACCACTTAAACTCGATATCCCGATTATGATTACTGCTATGTCCAATGGCGGCTCCTTAAATGAAAATATGAAAATTGCACTGGCAAAAGGCGCAGCAATGGCAGGAACATCAACAAACACAGGCGAATCCACAGTTGTGGAAAGCGAAAGAAAAGCTGCAAAATACCTCATAGGCCAATATAACCGGGGAGGATGGCTTACTGATCCTGAACAGTTAAGCCAGCTTGATGCCATCGAAGTCCAGCTTGGGCAGGGAGCATACGGAGGCGCAGTACATGACGCTATAAAAGCTAACGAGGTAACAGACTACCAAAGAGAAATCTGGAACATCCCTGAAGGGGAGGCAGCTGTTATACACGCCAGAATGCCCGGGATAAATTCCACACAGGACATTATTAACCTCATAAACAGGTTAAAGTCGGAATACGATGTCCCTGTGGGCATCAAAATAGCCGGCTCACATTTTATTGAAAAGGAATTAGAGGTAATATCCAGAACTAACGCTGATTTTATTACGATTGACGGTTCAGAAGGCGGCACCGCCTCGGCTTATGTAACAAATCAGGATGGTGTGGGATTTCCTACCCTGTTTGCTCTTGCCAGAGCAGTAAACTTGCTTGAAGATAAAAAACTCAAGGACAAGTACAGCCTAATTATTGCAGGAGGATTAAGGACACCCGCTGAGTTCCTAAGGGCTCTGGCTATTGGGGCTGATGCGGTATATATAGGTACAGTGGCCGTAATGACTGCATTGCAGACACAAATAGTTAAAGCAGTTCCTGAAACTGTACCAGTTCAAATTGCCCTGTATAACGGAAAATACCAGGACAAACTAAATATAGATGAAGCCGCGATAAATTTGACGAACTTTCTTAAGGCAGCCGTGCTGGAAATGAAGCATGCAACCCAGACAACAGGTAAAACAAACGTGCATGACTTAAGCAGGGAGGATCTGGTAACTATGGAAAAGACCTGGCGGAACTGTTGAGAATAGGTTATGCCGGAAGGCCTTAATTAACAGCACTTTTTAAGATAATTTCCACCAGCTCATCATACTCAATACTCATTTCCTTGGCCTGCGCCGGCAGGTCGCTTAAGTCTGTCATTCCGGGAATCGTGTTTATTTCAAGAAGATAAGGTTTATTTTCGCTTACAATAAAGTCCACTCGGCTCATTCCCCTTGCTTCCACGGCTTGATGGGCTTTAACCGCAAGGGCTTGAATTTTTTTTGTCAGCTCAGCGTCAAGTTCCGCCGGGAGTATGAATTCTGTCATGCCTTTGGTATATTTGGCCTCATAGTCATACCAGCCGCTTTTCACCCTTAATTCCAGTATCGGTGTAGCGATTGTTTTACCGTTGATGTCCAAAACTCCTACAGTAATTGACTGCCCTTCAAGGAATTTCTCAATTATTACGCCTGTGCCGTATTTGTGGGCTTCCTGTATTGCTTTATCAAGTTCAGTACTGTTGTTTACTTTAGACATGCCGATACTTGAGCCTTCGCACACAGGCTTTACCATAACAGGATATTCGGTTACGGTTTCCACAGAAGGAATTACAGGTATGCCCTGGCTTGCTACTATTCTTTTAGTAAACTCCTTATCCATGCATACAGCACTGGCCTTTACACCACAGCCAGTGTAGGGGATGCCGAGTATTTCCAGCAGGCCCTGAATACAGCCATCCTCCCCGTATTTGCCATGCATTGCAATGAACGCCAGTTCAATTCCCTTATCTGTAAGGTTTTTTACTATATTTTTATCAACATCTATAAGGCAGGCGTTTTCATACCCAAGCCTTTTTAACGCCTCAAAACAATTTTTTCCTGATCTTAATGAAACTTCTCTCTCACTCGACATCCCCCCGCAGAGAACACCGATTTTTAATGAACGATGAATTGTTACCATATCTCCTCCTTGTAACATATTATACATTATCGAATATTTTTTAAAAGAATAAGCAATTTTTTACAAATAATTGTTTTTATATTCATAAGAGGGACAATTTTATTATTGGGAAGGATATGAGCGAAGTAATAATAATTCCGTTTTCAAAACTTCAAGATACGGATTACATGAAAAAATTTATTGATAGAACTAAGAATTCCGTAGATACTGAAAGTGTTTTTATTGAAGATTATGGAAAGAAAAAGCATTCAAAAGAAGAAATCTTGTCTGCTTATCAGGAAGCAGTATTTAAATCATTAGGACAAGACACCAAATATATGAATAATTCCAATGAATTTAAAAATTACTGGCTGGAAAAATATGGAAAGCGTACAGGAAATAAAGTGCCTTCAATTGAAGCGGTTTACAAGTCTTTTGATTTTTATGAAGATAATAATAAAAATTCTTTCCACATAACTGGTAAAGCATACGATTGGCAAAAAAGAGAAAAAGAAAGATTTCAAAGTATAGATGGGGAAATAGGGGATTTCCAGCAGGGAAGAACTGACGATTGTTGGCTCTTAACCGGGCTTAAAGCTACAGCACAAGCTAAAGCCGGAGTTGAAAAAATTAAAAATTCTATATCAAAGGATAAAGACGGTAACTATGTTGTAACTTTTGACGGAAAAGAAAAAGTTACTGTTTCCGAAGAAGAATTCTTGTCTGACAAAAATAAACATTTATCAGCAGGCGACCCTGATGCAAAATTATTTGAAATTGCAACAAGAAAACTTAAAGATAACAGTAATATTTTAAATAAAATTAAAAGTTTATTTGGAAATGATAGTATAAATGGCGGATTTGCGTATAAAATGATTCATGCCTTGACGGGAACTTCCCCTAGTAAGAGTTATGCTGCAGATGATTCCTTTTCATCAGAATTAGGTAAGGAACATGAAAAAATATTTGCTGATTTAGAAAAACAACAAAAACAAGGAAATTTAGTTATTTATGCAAGTAGTTATTATAATGAGCCTGGTTCTGGCAAGGTATCGTTTGGATCTGGCCAGACAAATAAAAACATTTTGGACACTCATGCTTATACCGTTAATTCGATAGATTCTAAAAATAATACTATTACTTTATTAGACCCTAATGACACTTCAAAGCCAATTACATTATCTTATCAGGAATTTTTAGATAATTTTCATTATTTAATGACAACTGACCTTGATAAAAAAGATACTTAAGAGGTTAATGCACAATAAACTGTGACCATATTTCCTCTTCTTCTGGAGTGGGCTCGCCTACGTACCTGATCTCAGCAATTAAATCATAACCATACTCTTTTTTTACCGATGAGTGCATTTTGTACATCAGCCGCGAAATGTCAAGAGAAGTTGCATTACCTTTGTTTATCATAAAGTTACAGTGCTTGTCAGAAATAACCGCTCCGCCCTCTTTCCATCCTTTTGCGCCTAATTGCTCAAGCAATTGCCCAACAAAAACACCTTGCTCAGGGTTCCTGAAAGTACTGCCGGCATTGGGTTCAGTCAATGGTGGATGACATTTTTTTCTATAATCAAGATGCCATTCCATTTTGTCTGAAATAGCCTGGTGATCACCTTTTTTAAGGTTAAAAATTGCGCTGAGTATAAAATGCCGGTTTTTCTCAATAAAAGAATTCCTGTAGCTGAGTTTTAAGTCCGCCTTGCTCATGGTGCGGACCTCATAAGTATGGAGATCCATGACTTCTGCTGATTCTATAACATGCTCAATTGCCTGGCCATGGGCTGAGGAATTCATTGTAATTGCGCCGCCAATTGAGCCGGGGATGCCAATAAGGAATTCCAGCCCTGTAAGGCTTTTTTCAAGGGCTAATTTTGCAACACTGCATGATTTAAGGCCGCTTTCGACTTTTAGCCGTGTTTTGTCAAGGAATTCGTGACTTACAAGGTTTCCTGTAAGTATAACCTTGCCTTTCACTCCCTGCGAGGATACGAGCAGGTTTGAGCCTTTGCCTACTATAGTAATTTTCCCTTTTATTTCACAAACTTCTTCCGCCTTGTTAGGGACATACACTTCCTCGGCGTTTCCACCGATTTTCAGGGTTGTATGTTCCTTTAAGGAGTAATTTTCGAGTCTTGTTATTGTATTCATAGCCATAATAATCATATATACATTAAAAATACACAGGCGGCAAACAACAGATGGTGGATTTGAAATTTTATTTTGTTAATTAAAAATTTTTAAATTTATCTGTCACAATTTTTTTTCAGGAGTTTTATACAAATATAACGTTAGTTAAAAAAGTGAGGATATAATTTATGACAATTCCAGCAGTAACCGGTTTATCAAGAGCACCTTACCAACCTTCATTCAAAGGCGCGATTTTTATAAGACAAGAGGATTTTAATGGCTTGCTAATAAAACGCAAACCAGAAGATCCAATCAAAGAGCCCATACCGTTTAAAGATTTTTTTATGAAAGGCATAAATGATGGCATTTCCAGAGGTATCGTTAGAACCTGTGTACAAACAGAATACAAAATGGGCATTCATTTTAATAAAGAACAGAAAATAGAAGAAAAGAAAGTTTTACAATCCTGTAAAGATGTTGGAATTGATGCCCTGCATATTGAAAGTGAACTCTCACCAGAAAGATTCCAGGCACTCTTAAAATAATTTACTCTTTAACCATATCCAATATAATACGCCCGAGTTTTGTTATCGTGCCTGCGCCCATCGTCAGCACAATATCATTCTCCCGCATTTCCTTTATAATTTCTTCCGCAACATTTTCCAGCGGGCCTTTCACGTAATGGGCAGCCCTATGCTGTAACTGTTTATGGAATTCTTCGGAATTAATATTCTTAATGGGGTCCTCTTCGGCTGAATAAACATCACAAACATAGACAATATCAGCTTCATCCAAGCACCTTAAAAAGTCATTCCACAAGCTGGCAAACCGTGTATAGCGGTGCGGCTGGAAGGCCGCAATAATTCTGCCCGGTTTAAGGCTTCTTGCTGCTTTTAGCGTTGCTTTTATTTCTGTAGGATGATGGGCATAATCATCTACTATTCTTGCGCCATTAGCATCTCCCAGCGTTTGGAACCGCTTTTTCATCCCTGCAAACATGGAAAGAACTGAAGCAATCCAGAAAAAATCCAGACCGGATTCCAGAGCAACAGCTATTGCCGCCATTGCATTAGAAATATTATGATGACCAGGAACATTCAGTTTTATCTGACCAATGTAGGTTTTTTTCTTAAATATATCGACTATGGTTATTGAGTTTGTTTCAACTATGTATGCGTGATAATCAGCATCATTGGAACTTATACTGTAGGTAATAAACCTTTTTATATTATATGAATTTTCATATTCACCCTGGTGTTGCTGCCCTGAAGAGAGAAAACTTTCTATAAGTTTATTATTTCCTTCATCATCAACATTAATTATTATCTTTGATAAGGGATCTAAGTTTTTAAGATACATTACAAAAGTCTGGATCATCTGATCAAACCCGCCTTTATAATGGTCAGGATGTTCAAATTCAAGGTTAGTAATAACGCTTATATCAGGATGATAATACTGAATTGTACCATCACTTTCATCCAGTTCGGCAATAAAATACTCACCCTTTCCATAAGCCGCATTTGTCTTGAGATGGGGAAGTTCTCCTCCTATCGCAAAACTCGGCTGAAGTCCGAGCCCATGAAAAATAGTAGTTATCATTCCTGTAGTTGTGGTTTTTCCATGGGTTCCTGTAATCCCGATAGAAATATTCTTATCGATCATAAGCTCGTTGAGTAGTTGTGCCCTGTGCAACACAGGCTTATTTTTACTTAACGCCATTTTTAATTCGGGATTAGTATCTTTTATAGCTGAGCTTTTAACAACTACATCGCAATATTCAACGTTTTCCTCGTTATGGCCTATAAAAATCTCAGCGCCAAGGCTTTGAAGATAATCTGTAAGGTGATTTTTACTTATGTCAGAACCTGAAACTTCATACCCCGATTCCAACAGAATTTTAGCCAGCGCACTCATGCCGATTCCGCCGATCGCAAGAAAATGAAACTTAATATCATTTGGATAATTATTCATATAATAGTTTTTTAGTATTTGGCTTTGTTCAATTTATTTCTAAGTTCACGGAACCTGGTAACATCTTCCTGGACTTTGACGGATTCTTTGTATATGAGCTGTGATGCAGGATGCACCATTAAAATATAATCAATATGTACTTTTAAGAAATCGTATTTTTTAGGCGGACCGCCGTTCTTTTTGGTAATTTCAGCGTCTGTCACCGCAATAAAGCGCTTTTCCTTGTCATTTAAAAGATCTGTCAACTCTCTATTTGTGTTGGTATACTTGGAAACGTGCACGTAACCCTTGATTTCATGGTCCACAGTGGTTATCAGGACTTCTATAGGTATTGTATCAACAACTTTTTTATTCGTCATAAGCTAGCTAAAACTCCTTTTCTATATTATATAGTATATTGGGAAATTTAGGAATTTATGATTTATTTTTAATGTAATTTTCTATAGTTTTTACAAATAATTCTGCATCTTTAAAATTTTGCATAACTTCGTTAATATCAACATGGATTGTATATGAATAATCACTTTCCATCCTATTTCTATAGGCTTTTTCATAAATTTTAAATAGAACTTTATCAAAAATTTTTTCTTCATGAATAAATTTTTTATTAAACCAACCCATTAATTGAGTATGCTTAGATGTTATAAAATTTTCAGAATAACCAAGCGCTGCTACTGAGTAAAATATTGTATAATATACCCTATTCTGGGCATTTAACAAACTATTGTTATCAATATTTTTCCTTGCATCCGAAAGTGCAATATTAGCTTTTTCAAGAAAATTTTTTATGAATATTTCCTTATGCGGCTTCATAAAATATGCCTTTATCTACAACTTCTTCATAAAAAAACGGATTTTGTCTTAATTTTTCAGGTGTCATTAAGTGAATATCAATAAAAGCATCATATTTATACATCAAATCGCTTATTATTCCATATATATCAAATTCTTTATCTCTGTTTAATTCATCAAAAACCACAACAATATCAACGTCGCTGTCTTCATTAAAACTGCCTTTAGCTCTGGAACCAAAAAGATAAGTTCCCTTAAAATCTTTATATTTTAAGTTTATATAATTATTTAATTCTTCAATTAGTTTTTTAATGTCCATTAAATCATTATAACTTATGTCACAATATTCCCACAACATAACCTACCCCAAACGGAGATTCATAAGATAAAACTTCGTTATTTTGAGGTTTGCTTTCCACAACTCCCAACGCCACCATCAGGGAATTAAACGCACATTCGGCTGCGGTTTCCCGCATCTCAAGAGTTATATCCTCGATTGGCTTGTAATTTCCCTGTTTGATGCTTTCAACTATCAAATTATCAAATTCCAAATCACTTTTATGGCTAAGATCACCGCTCGCTATAACAACTATTTTTTTCCCAATTGTTTCTGCTGCCCGCACAATTTTTCGCCCAAAATTTTTATGCTCTTCTTTGCCAAGCGCTGTGTAATTTATCACAACAACCTTGCTTTTATAACCTGCTTTATTCAGGTAATAAAGTGGAACAAGGGAACCATGGTCCAACAGGGAACCAGGTGGAATCAAATTAATACCTTCAAGATCTTTAATAAATTCAATATCATTGTCAAATTCCAGCACAACGCCGGGAGCCCTGAACCTACCGAAATTTCCCTTTAATTTTTCTTCGGAATAAACACTGAAATAATATGGATTAAAAACCGCATGCGGGGTTACGATCACCACTGTATCAGGATTTGCTTTTACAATTCTCTTTGACAAATCCTCAAGCCCTTTGATGGTTTTTTCGACTTTTTCAAGTTCACTTCCTCCCACCTCAGGGATTATGATTGGAGGATGAGGAGCTATAACGGTCATAAGAACATTATTCATACAAATTACCTTGATTTTAACCTTGCAGCAAAAGCTTTACCTGCTGATTCACCCATTGCAATACAATTTGGCATTATCCTGGCCGAAGACTGAGCCTTAAAAGTAGCAGATAGGCATTTCCCTACTACCATAAGATTTGAAATATTTTTGGGAGTCAATGCTTCTATTGGTATATCATAATAATCTTTTTCATTTCTTCTGGTTATTTCGTTTTTATCTTTTTCCTTACCGTGTACATCAAAGGGATAATTGGATTTTGCGCTGCTGTGTTCGAATTTTTTATTATTTAAAATATCATCTTCTGTAAGCTGGTAAACTCCCTCAATCCGTCGAGAATCCCTTATTCCAAGACTCGGCGCAACCTGAGAAATGTAGGCTTCTTCGAATCCAACAAGGTATTTCCTGCAAAATTCCGTTATTCTCTTAATTTGTTTCCTGCCCTGCCTGTAAGCATACGAAATATCCCAGGGATCTAACGGATTAAGAGGCGTTGGAGAATAAATCCTTGGACAATTGAACGCAACAGCATTTTTTTGTCCCGGGAGAGTAAATACCTGGAAATATTCGGCATCTTCAGGCTTTATAACTCCGTCCCTTATAGCCAAAGTAATATATGGCCTTAATTTCCAGCCAATATCTTCGGATGTGTGTGCGGTAGTAAGCAAAACTGTTTCATAATCAACATATTCCACAGAGGACATTGCCATTTCAGGCTCAATATCAGTTAACCAATGACTGAATTTATAGAGATTAACATTATCCATAATGAATCTCAGACTCATAGCCTGATGTTTATCCGCCTCAAACGCTACTCCCGCTGATGCTGCAAGGTCGGCATCGCCTGTGGCATCTATAAAAAAGCTGGCGTGATATTTTTCAAATCCTGCCTTATTCACACAGTTAATAGAAATAATTTTATCGTTATTTTTTTCAGCACCCACAACAAAAGTATCAAAAAGTATGTCCACTCCGGCTTCTGCGCATAAATCATCTAGTACAAACTTCATTTTTTCCGGGTTAAACCAGCCCGGATTTCCGTCCGGGTGCGTGGCAGCGTTCTTGGTTTGTGCCATCTTTTGCAGTATTTCAGTATATAGCCCTGTATTTAAAGGATTTCCTGCGGAATCATTATTCTTCATCATTGGTGTAACTAACGATGCTGTTGCACAGCCTCCCAGGAAACTGTACCTTTCAATTATAAGAACTTTACATCCTTCTCTTGCGGCTGCTATAGCCGCTGATACACCAGCCAGCCCCCCGCCTGCAACTATGAGATTATACTCACTGGCATATTTTTTCATCCCATAAGTATACCATGGAAAATTAAACCCTGTGGTCGATTTTTTTAATTCAAAAAATAATTAAAATATAAATACAGATTCGGGGGAAAAAATGAATATTGTTTTCAACAATTGTCTTGATGTCAAATTGGAAGGGTTGCTTAACAAAGTGAAAACGCCGGAATACGACGATCCATCATATAATCATCTTGTTAAAGCTGATGCTTTAAGGATTAAAAATCATTTTTGGGACTCAATTGAAGAGTATTTAACTGCTATAGAGCTGGATAAGTCTAACAAAGAAGCTCATAAAGGGCTTGGGCTGGCCTATAAGCAAATCGGCTGCATTAAAAGCGCTATAAGTGCTTTTAATAACGCGAAAAAACTTAATCCATTCGATAAAAGCCTCTATTTTGAAGCAGGGTGCTGTTATTGTATAGATCATAAATTTACCAATGCAATAAAGGAATTTAAAAAAGCCTTAAAAATCTGTCCTGATTACACCGAAGCACGCTACAACCTTGCGCTGGCGTATGATTTGAGCAGGCAATATGATCTGGCAATTCAGGAATATAACAAACTTATCAGTACAAATCCCAAATTTATACAGTCATACAATAATCTTGGCAGTTTGTACATGAAACTTGATTCTTACACCAGGTCTATAAAGGTTTTTAAAGACTTGCTAAAGGCCAACCCTGAATACGCTAGGTCTTATCTGGGGATTGGAATATCTTTTGACAAGCTGGGCGATAACGTAAAAGCTGTAAGGTATTATAAAAAATATTTAAAACTAAAGCCAAAATCAGACAATGTGCCATATATTATTGAAAGAATGAGCGAATTAAGCAAAGATCCAGCCTCAAATAAGAAACCTCACAAAAAACCTCATTTAATGCTGGTTTCGTAGTCTTTTTCTTGAGAAGCTTCCTGTTCTTCCTGTTGTTTTGCCTGTCCTTCTTTAGCCATTTCATCAGTATTTAAATAAAATCCTGAAGTACCTGCCATTTTTAAACTAAGA
This sequence comes from Candidatus Melainabacteria bacterium GWF2_37_15, assembly GCA_001784565.1. GTDB lineage: Bacteria > Cyanobacteriota > Vampirovibrionia > Gastranaerophilales > UBA9971 > GWF2-37-15. The sequence continues at coordinate 365 of MFRL01000092.1, read as the reverse complement.
CCCAAAAGTGAGTATGGATTATATGCTAGTATACCCTCACCGAGAGTCTTGCAAGCGCTTGCAACCATTATTATTAATCCCTTAGGATTATTCATCTCTTTTCCAAGAGTCATTACTCCTATATTATTCCCTAACAACCCAACGCCTGAGAGAGTACTTCCCGTTTTTGCCATTAATTCATTATCACCCATTGACATAAACATAATTACACCACCAAGACCTAACAACACGCTCGATATAGCCTGAAGTTCAGCTGATGGTTTTGTGGTAAAAATATTTAATTTTTCTAATTTTTGTAGTTCTTCTTTATTATCATTAGATAAAGTTATTCTTAAATTTTTAGCGGACTTTATAATATTTTTAGC
>MFRL01000091.1 GCA_001784565.1 Candidatus Melainabacteria bacterium GWF2_37_15 | reverse complement strand
ATTTATTTAGTAAGTTTATTGTTTTTTTATCATTTGACCTCTTCCCTTTTATTAATATATTCCATCTTTTTTCTTAAGTTGACGACATTGAGCTTCGCCTGCTCCCCCAAAAAATAAATAACAAAAATCAGTCACTTTTTGAACATTACCTTATAATTTACTAAAGCTTTAATTTCTTTACAAAAATTGCAAAATATTCAACAATATAGATATTACAAATGGGAGACGTAATGAGATGAATAAGGCGTGTTGTTTTCTGGTTTTATTTTCATTTTTAAATTTAACAATTTATCCGGCATTTGCAGATGAATATATGGTGCTTCCTCCGGTAATGGAAGAACAAAGCAGCCAGAATTATAATAACCAGAACTATAATAATCAGAATTATAATACAGGATACGATACATCAAATTCCTATTCGACATCCTCGCAGCCTTTACAGGGCACAATAACTACAGTGCCTGTAGGTACTGCGTTTCAGGTTATAACTGATGCTGACCTCAATTCAGTAAGAAACCAGGTTGGTGAAATTTTTACAGCTACGTTAAACCAGCCTATAACTGTAAATGGGGATGTAGTTATACCCGCAGGAAGTGAAATAGTAGGACAAATTACCTATTTGCAGGATGCTGGCAGGGCAGGCAAGAATGCAAAAATGGAAATAAAGTTTACAAGCATAAAGCCTTTGTATGGCGCTAAAGTTCCTATTATGGGCAAGGTGCTAACACAGGATAATACAGGCATCCTTAAAGGCGGAACAATAAAAGATCAGCTTGTAAAAAGTGCTAAAACAGAAGCTATTGTAACAGCAGGTGGAACTGTTGTCGGGGCAGGAATTGGTGCCGCATTAGGCGGGGTTACTGCAGGAACAGGGGCTGCAGTTGGAGCTGCCAGTAGCGCAGGAATTGGGCTGGTTTATCTTCTTTGGAGAAAAGGGCAAGAAGTAAAAGTTCCAAGCGGGACTAAAATAATTGTTATGCTGGAACAGCCTTTTAGCGTTGGTAAATAAAGATTAAAAAGTTTTAAAAAATAATAAACAATAAAATTTTATATTAACTAACCTGTTACAACAAAAGATCTAAATTTTAATCAAAATTTAGGCAAATATATTGCACAAAATATGAAAAAAAGGTATAATAATTCTCATCATTTATCTCTGTAAATATGTTTATCTCTGTAATTTAGAACTGAGGAAGTTTTACATGCTAAAAAAGCTGGGCGTGGATCCTGGCGGTTTTTCGTATAATCAGAATAACCGTCAAGGACAAGAAGTGTTTTTTGGGAAGCAAACAGCAGTAATTAAAAAAGCTGGTGAAGTAATTGTTGAAAAATTTGTCAAAAAATTCAATCCTGTTGATGCCTGGGTTGTTAATAATCCTTTTGCTGATTCTGCAATCAAGCGTACACTTGGGAAAGATGGTTTTAGAGAAGTCGGGAAAAGTTTGGATGGAAAACGAACTTATTATTTAGGCAGGAGTAATTTAGAGACATTCGTAGAAGCAGTTAGTACACTTGCTCAGGAAACTTTTGGAAAATTGACGCGTTCAAGCGGCCAGGCTGACACTAAAAATGCAGCAATAGAATTCAATAAAGTTTTTGCAGAATTAAGACAAGGTGCAAGGGAAAAAATAAAGTATGAGTGGCTGGCTTAGTTATTTTCCATCCAGCGAAAATATTTCAACTTCAGACCTAAAATGATTCCTGATTAAATTTTCAATTTCACTGTCAGCCCGCACCCAGAAATTCGACGAAGCAAGTATTTTGAGCATGCTTCCGTTGTTTTTTACATTAAAAATAATTGGGTCACTTCCCTTATGCCCTGTTAACATATCTTTTAATGCCATTATTTCTTCGAATTTGGAATTCTGGTTAAGGTAAATATTAACTATATTGCAGTTTTCAACCTTTGAAACATTATTTACTATGATGCTTGGCGCTGTTTCTTCATCTCCGCGGTATTGTATTTTCCCGCCCAGTATAACCTTGGATTCCGGCTCAATATAAGAACCAAATTTATCCAGAACTTCGCTGTAAACCACAAAATCAACTTTTCCGGTTAAATCCTCAACACTCCCCACTTTAAGCATCTTGTTATTTTTTGTATAAAGCTGTTTGACACTTGTTATAAGCCCACAAACAGTTATTAGCGCACCTTCGGGGATTTCTTTAAGTTCAGCTATATTGTGTGTGGTTAAAAAAGGAAGCTGGTCTTTAATGCTTGATAAAGGGTGGCTGGTAATATAAAAGCCCAGATATTCCTTTTCAAAACTCTGTATCTCGCTGTCAGGGAATTCCTCCTCGGAACCTGAAAGACTAAAAGTTGGTACATTCTGTGTTGCTAATGCAGCAAACAGGCTTACCTGTCCGTTTGCTTTTGCTTCATTTTCCCTTATTGCGGTGTTCATTGCTGAATCCAGGTTCTCAAAAAGCTGTTTTCTGCTTTTTTCTATGCCGGAAAACGCACCTGCCTTGATTAAACTCTCAACAGTTCTTTTATTAAACTGTTTAAGGTCAACTTTTGTGCAAAAATCGTAAAAAGACTTGTATTCTTCGTTTTCCCGACTTTTGGTAATTTCTTCTACAACACCTGCCCCCACGTTTTTAACCGAGCAAAGCCCAAACCTGATATTGTTTTCATCCGGCGTAAAGTCTGCACCTGACTTATTTACATTAGGCGGGAGGATTTCTATGCCCATTTTCTGGCATTCAGCTATGTATTGCTGGATTTTATCCTGGTTAGAGCTTACACTGGACAACAGGCAGGCCATGTATTCCACAGGATAGTGCGCTTTTAAAAAAGCGGTCTGATAGGCAAGAAACGCATAAGCAGCGGAGTGTGACCTGTTAAAACAGTAGGCTGCAAATTCAGTCATTGTTTCAAAAAGCTCTTCAGCCAGTTTTGGATCAACATTGTTTTTTTGCGCGCCCGAAAGGAATAATTCCCTTTGTTTGTTCATTTCTTCAGGCTTTTTCTTTCCCATTGCACGCCGCAAAATGTCTGCCTGTCCGAGTGTGTACCCGGCAAGTGACTGTGCAATCTGCATTATTTGTTCCTGATAAACTATTGTGCCGTATGTATCCTGCAATATAGGCTCAAGCGCAGGATGCTTATATTCAACCTTTTGTCTTCCGTGTTTTCTTTGGACAAAATCGCCGACCATGCCTGAATTTAGCGGGCCCGGCCTGAAAAGAGCTACCAGTGCACCTAAATCCTCAAATACAGAAGGCTTTAAATCCTTTACCAGTGTTTTCATTCCTGATGATTCAAGCTGGAAAATTCCGTCTGTGTCACCGTTTGAAAGCAATTCGTATACTTTTTTATCATCAAGAGGGATGTTGTTTATATCTATGCTTATTCCCTGTCTTTTATGAATTAATTTAACTGTATTATCAATGATTGTAAGGTTTCTTAAGCCCAAAAAGTCCATTTTTAAAAGGCCAAGCTTTTCCAGATCGCCCATAGGATAGGTGGTTATAACAGCATCTTCTTTTGAATGCTGGATTGGCACGATATCAGTAAGGGGATCACGGGAAATTATTACACCAGCTGCATGTGTACCAACGTTAAACTTTATTCCTTCAATGGACTTAGCTAAATCAACAAGCTCTTTAACCTTCGGATCCTTATCATAAACCTTTTTCAGTTCCATTCCATCAGCGAGTGCATCGTCAATTTTTATTTTAGGGGTAGTGGGTATCATTTTGGCCAGTTTGTCTGACTCGGAATACGGTACATCCATTACCCTGGCAACGCTTTTAAGTGCTGCTCTTGCGGCAAGTGTTCCAAATGTGATAATTTGGCATACTTTGTCCCTGCCATACAGGTCTGAAACGTAGTTTATGACTTTTTCACGCTTGTCTATGCAGAAATCTATATCAACGTCAGGCATGCTGATTCTTTCCGGATTTAAGAAACGCTCAAAAAGGAGATTATGTCTTATAGGATCAATTTCTGTTATGCCTAGCACATATGCCACAAGGCTTCCTGCTGCTGATCCCCTGCCCGGCCCCACAGGAATATCATTTTCATGAGCAAATTTAATAAAATCCCATACAATAAGAAAATAGCCGGAAAAGCCCATTTTTTCTATTATTTCAAGTTCATATTTAATTCTGTCTGTCAGCTCAGGGGTTATTTCCTTGTAACGTCTTTCTAATCCTTCTTTTACAACCTTTTCCAGATATGATTCGATTGTATGATTAGGTGGTATGGGGTAATTAGGCAGGATAGATTCGCCCATATTAAGAATTAAATTACATTTGTCAGCTATTTTAACTGTGTTTTCTATTGCAGTATTGAAAATTTCCTCATCCAGCCAGCTAAAAGCCTGTTTTAGTTCTTCTGAATTTTTAATGTAAAATTCCTCATTAGGGAATTTCATCCTGGAATTATCGCTTCTTATTTTGCCGGTTTGCAGGCACAATAGGATATCATGGCAAAGTGCGTCCTGTTTTTTTGTATAGTGGCTGTCGTTTGTGATAATTAAGCCAACATCCAGTTCCTTTGCAATTTTAATAAGGGTCGGGTTGGTCATTCTCTGGCCTTCAATGCCATGGTCCTGGAGTTCAATGTAAAAATCTTCACCAAACAAGTTTTTATAGTATTTTGCAGAATTTATCGCGCCTTCTTTGTCTTTATTAAGCAGTTTTTTTGCGATTTCTCCGCTAAGACAGGCTGAGGTGCAGATTAATCCTTCTTTGTGTTCTTCTAAAAGCTGTTTGTTTATTCTTGGTTTATAGTAAAACCCGTCAATATGCGCTTTGCTCACCAGTTTTATCAGGTTCTGGTAGCCTTTTTTGTCTTTTGCAAGTAAAACAAGGTGGTAATTGGGGAGTTTGCTTTGCCTGTCATCCAGGTTCCCGTCAATTATATATAATTCGCACCCTATGATGGGTTTAATACCTTCTTCTTTAGCGGTTCTATAAAATTCAACAGCCCCATACATCACGCCGTGGTCGGTTATTGCAGCAGCGGGCATGTTATTTTGTTTTGCATGCTTAACCAGGTCGCTAATGCGGGTAGCCCCGTCAAGCAGGCTGTATTCTGAATGCAGGTGTAAAGGGACGTAGGGTTTCATAAGTAAATTATATTACAAACCAAAAATTGTCATTTCCGACTCAAACAAAAATGTCACCCCGGCCCCCAAATGTCACCCCGGACTTGATCCGGGGTCTTTCCAGCGTGGAATCCAGACTAATTTCGTCGAATTGTCATTGCGAGGAGGGGCTTTAGTCCCGACGTGGCAATCTATCCGGCGTTGATTTTATGTAATTTTTTAACCTCACACCTATAAAATTCATTATTTTTTGAAAATATAAGTTTTTTAGCTAATTTTTTTATTTAAAAAAATATGTTAATTTAAATTAGTAATTTAGGTGATGACATTTACCTTTAGTCGAACATTGAAAAAATAATAGGGAACCTCAGCTCTCCTCCCGAATAGGGGATAGATTTATTACAGCTAAGTGCGGGGTTGTAAAAGTGTATAAGACCGCAAAAAGGAGAGCCTCAGCCGTGGATATCAAAGTCACGTTAAAAGAGCGACTCGTTATTACCCTTGTGATAATAGCGATAATCGCTCTCAAACTTTGGTTCTAAACTGATGGGGTTAAAAGTCGGGGTGGCCGCCCCGGCTCCCTTTTATATATTATTATACAATATTTACAAAATTTTTAAAGTGCTCAATTTCTTATTTAATTCCTCCGGGTCCCCCTTAATAAATAAAACCTTTAACCGTGATTTTTCTCCACTGATAATAGAAATCGACGTTTTTGGAACATCTAAAAGTTTTGATAAAAATTTAATGCATTTTTCATTGGCCTTGCCATCAACCGGCGGGACATTCAGCCTGATTTTCAAAATATTATCTACAAAACCAACTATTTCACATTTAGAAGCATTAGGTATTACTTTTATGTTTAATTTAATTCCGTCCATTGTTTATACTTCATATAAAGAGTAAAATATTATTGTTATATAAAGATTATAATCGGGCAAATGAACCATAAATTACTTTTTGATCCTCTCGTAGCTATACTGAAAAAACAAAAAAGATCCCAAGTGGACATAGATAAAGTCCATAGGGCGTTTGATTTTGCTTGTGAACTCCATGAAGGTCAGTATAGAGCCAGCGAGGAACCATATATACTTCACCCGATTGAAGTTGCAAAAATTCTAGCTGATCTTCAGGCCGATACAGACACTATATGCGCTGCATTGTTGCATGATATTCTTGAAGATACTGACACTAAACCTGCCCAGATTTCTGAAAAATTCGGGGAAGATGTTCTTACACTTGTTAATGGTGTCACAAAACTCAGCAAGTATAGCTATAGTTCCAGAGAAGAGCGGCAGGCAGAGAATTTTAGAAAAATGTTCCTTGCTATGGCTGATGATATAAGGATTATTTTCTTAAAATTAGCTGACAGGCTACATAATATGCGTACTTTGAATTATATGAAGCTGGAAAAACAAAAAGAAATAGCAAAAGAAACCCTGGAAATATTTGTCCCGCTTGCTAACAGGTTGGGGATGGGATTAATAAAATCAGAGCTCGAGGATTTGTCCCTTAGGTATATTCATCCTGAGAAATACTTTGAAATTGCCCAGCTCGTTGCGCAGGCCAAGGCGGAAAGAGATCACGTTGTGCAGGCTATTATTGAAAAAGTCGACAGCAGCCTCAAAAATATGCATATAAAAGCTGTAATTACCGGCAGGGCAAAGACTTATTATAGTATTTACGCTAAAATGCAGCGCCAGCAGAAAACATACCAGGATTTATATGATGTAACAGCTATAAGAGTAATAGTAAACACTGAAAAAGAGTGTTATGAGGTACTCGGACTTATTCACTCTGCGTTTAAGCCAATACCCGGCAGGTTTAAAGATTATATTGCAATGCCTAAAAACAATCTTTACAGGTCTTTGCATACATCAGTAATTGGCCCGAGAGGAAAACCGCTGGAAGTCCAGATAAGAACCCAGGAAATGCATGAAGTAGCTGAATACGGTCTTGCGGCGCACTGGAAATACAAGGAATCCGGCAAATCCTCCAAGGCTTCTCAGGAAGAGCTGAAGTTTACCTGGCTCCGAAAGTTGATAGAAATTCAGCAGGATATCAAAGATGCTAAGGAATTTGTTGACAGCGTAAAATTGGACTTGTTTTCCGATCAGGTTTTTGTGTTTACACCAAAAGGTGATGTAATAGACCTTCCAGCAGATGCTACACCGCTTGATTTTGCATATAGGATCCATACGGAAATAGGCCACAGGTGTATTGGCGCAATGATAAACGGTCGAATAGTGCCTCTGGATACAAAATTAAACAATGGCGATTTTGTGGAAGTCCTCACCGGAAAACATGAAAGGCCGCGGCTTGACTGGATTAACCTGGTAGTAACAAACCAGGCCAGATCAAGAATAAGGCTGTGGTTTAAGAAAAATTCAAGAGAAGAGCATATTACACAGGGCAGGCAAAATCTTGAACATGAGCTTACTAAAGCGCATGTAGATGAGCTGATGAAGGAAGGAAAAATCCTGGAAATTTCCAAGCAGCTTAATTACCAAGCAGAGGAAGACTTGTTTGCTGCTCTGGGATATGGGGAAATTTCAATTACCAAGATTACCAACAGGTTAAGAGTTGAGAAACTTGTAAATGAAGTTACAATAAGCAGAAAGCCTCAGCCTAAGAAAACCAACAGAGTGATCGAAGGGCTGGAGGGCATGCTTTATCATATTTCAAAATGTTGTTCTCCTGTTCCTGGTGAGCCTATAATAGGAGTTGTAACGAGAAGTAGGGGAGTGAGCGTACACAGAGAAGACTGCCTGTCCTTAAAAGTAGTTGATGGGGAGAGATTGCTGCCAATAAGCTGGAATTCAGACAATATAAAAAGGGCTTATGTTACAAGAATTTTTGTTGAAGTTATAGATAGACTTGGCGTTTTTAAGGATGTAATAGGTAAAATTTCCGATAGTAACATTAATATTACTGAAGCTAAAATAAAGAAGAAAAACAAAAATTTTGCTACAGTTGAAGTAGGCATTGAAATTCAGGATATTGACCAGCTCAATAAGATTATTGCGGGCATTAATACCGTAAGCGATGTGGTGAGTATAAAGCGAAGATAATCTTTTTATCGTGAAAAAGGAACTTGATTACGCGCAGTTTGCATTTTTAACCAGTCCTTTGCAAGTTCACTTTTATGCTCGTTGTCTGCATTTTGAGATTCCTGATGCATTCTTTCATATATATTTTTTTCTGCTGCGTTAGTTCTGCTGTATACATTCCATTCATTTTTCTTTACGAAAACTTCTTTTTTCTTTTCGTAAAGGTTTTTAGGTAGGTGAGTAAGGAAATAAAGGCCGCCAATTGCCATGCTTGCAACAGCAAGAAAATTTAACACAGGGTATTTTCCGGGTATTTTTTTCCCTATAGCTTTTATGGTGTTATAATCTATATCATCACAACTCCACAAAGCAACTCTGCCAACAAAGCCTGCTGCTGCAATCATAGTAGCTTTAGTCGCATCAAGGTATTCAAACCCCGGGATTATAGGGTTATTATATTTTTTCTTCTCTTTTTTTTCAGCCTTTTTGGATTGATTTCCGAAAGAAAGAGAAGAGCTGTTATAACGTGCAGGAATATTTGTTAGACTGACAGACATAACTCACTCCGGCCTTACACGCCAAATACGCCCATACCTTTGCCGACCCTAGCTATATTAAATTTGGCATAATTATTAACTGATTCTTCAAGCGGAACTTCAGGATTTCTTGCCTGCTGGTCTATTTGTTCTGATAGGCTTGTTTCAGCAGATTTTGCCCTTGAATATACGTCAAATTCTTTTTCTTTTGCAAATACCTGCACACTTTTATGATAAAGCGCAGATGCTCCGGTTAGTAAAAATGTTGCTGCACCTGCTGCTAACCCTACCGCTACAGGCCCGGGCATTTTTAAAAATGTTTTAGTAAGGGCAGGAACAGCCTCTTTTACCGCTTTCATATTTGCTAATAATCCTGCACCTACGCCAACTATAGTTGAAAAGATGCTTGAACTCAACACAGTACCGTAGTATTCCATTTTTTTATTGACAGGGTTTTCGTATTTCTGTTGGCTTTGTTTGCCAAAACTTACCTGTTTTCTTTGATTAGCCTGTTTTTGATATGAAGCGGATAGATTTTGTGATACTGAACCTATATTCATAGAATTTCTCCCCTATTTCTTTAACTGTAATTATAAAACCTGTAAACCTTAAAAATTACCTTTAATTATAAAATATCTTGAAATAATTTACATTAGTTAACATAAAACTGCATGTATGTTTGCGTTATTATATTCATATCAGGTCAGGTATGGGGTAGAAGATAATGACAGCAACATTATTGTACGAGGGCAAGGCGAAAAGGGTTTTTGAAACTGATAAAAACGATGAGGTTATTATTAGTTTTAAGGATGATGCCACAGCGTTTAACGGACTAAAAAAGGATTCTTTTACTGATAAAGGACGTGTAAACCTTGCATTTACAAAATATTTCTTTAATTTGCTTGAATCAGGCGGAATTAAAACACATATAATTTCATTTATTGATGAAATTTCACTTAAAGCAAAAAAAGTAAGTATTGTTCCTCTTGAAGTGGTTGTAAGAAACCTTGCAGCAGGCTCATTATGCAAAAGGCTGGGGTTTGAAAAAGGCATGGTAATGGAACCGCCTCTTTGCGAATATTACCTTAAAAATGATGCTCTTAATGATCCTATTCTTTGCAAAGAGCATATAAAATACATGAATACTGTTAATGAACAGGAATTAGCTTGTATTGAAGAACAGGCGCTTAAAATAAACGAGATTTTACGTGCTCATATGGATTCAAAAAATATAACTCTTGTAGATTTCAAACTGGAATTCGGTAAAACATCAACAGGGGAAATTATATTAGCTGATGAAATCTCACCGGACACCTGCAGGTTCTGGAAAAAAGGCACAATGGAATCCCTTGATAAAGATGTGTACAGGGAAGGAAAGGGCGATCTTGTAGATTCATATAAAGTACTGGCAGACATTTTAGGAATTAAATTATGAAAAAGTATAGAGCAGACATAGTAGTAACCTTAAAAAATGGAGTGCGTGACCCGCAGGGTGCAGCGATAGATACAGTTTTAAAAAGAACCGGAATGGAAGAAAGCGCTGAAGTCCACGTTGGAAAATATTTTAACCTCGTTATTTCCGGTGAAAATGAAGAAAGCGCAAAGCAAAAACTTGATAAAATATGCGAGGATGTATTATCTAATCCAATTCTTGAAAGTTACAAGGTTGAAAGGTTTACGGAAGTATGAAAGCAGGTGTAATAGTATTTCCCGGCACGAATTGTGACATAGACACAAAGCGTGCATGTGAGTTTTTTGGGTGGGAAACGGAATTTATCTGGCACGATGAAACCCAACTGGATAAGTATGATATAGTGTTTTTGCCTGGAGGGTTTTCGTACGGGGATTACATAAGAGCCGGACGATTAGCCAAATTCAGCCCTGTTGTGATGTGTTTAAAAGAGTATGTAGCAAAAAAACGGGGCTTTTTAGTGGGTATTTGTAATGGTTTTCAGATACTTTGCGAAACAAAATTGCTGCCGGGCATCC
>MFRL01000090.1 GCA_001784565.1 Candidatus Melainabacteria bacterium GWF2_37_15 | reverse complement strand
TTAATTTTACATAAAAACTAACTCTTTTTCTGGACTAATTATAGGGGGGCAGGACAGAAAAAAACCGTAATAACAATAAATATTCCTCCACTGCAAAATCACCTTCTCTGCTTGCGGGTAAGCTGTTTGACAACAAGGAAAATAAAATGTCACCTTCTCACAGTAATAAAAAGGGTAAGCGTTATCGCTATTACGTAAGCCAGTCCCTAATGCAGGGCAATAAACATCAAGCAGGGGAATTATCAAAAATCCCAGCAGGAGAAATAGAAAATCTTGTCAAGCAGGAAATATCCTGCTTTCTGGCTGATAAAAATAATCTTCAGGAATATATTACTGATTTTGATGTTCATAAGCAAAAGGAGATATTATCAAAAGTCATAAATATGGAGTTGAGAAGCAGTTTTATCAGGGGAATATTAGCAAAAATAACCTTTTTTAAAGAAAAAGTAGAAATAATAATTTGCAAGAACCAACTAATAAAAGGGCTGGAGTCAATTATTACAGGTGACTCCCTATTGGATGTGGCAAAATTTGATCCCGAACATCCAATAATAATTACCAGAAATATCCGCATCTCCACCACGTCGAGAAATGGCGGGGTTTTAATTGTCAATAATTCTGAAAATAAAGAGATTAACATCAATCCATTTCTCATAAAGATAATCGCTAAAAGCTATTACTGGAATAAATTAATTGAAGAAGGAAAAGCAGAAAGCAGCAGGGACATTCAAAGACTTGAAGGTCATAATAATAACAACTATGTAAAAGAGATTCTCAGGTTAAAGTTCCTTGCCCCTGAAATTGTAGAATCTATTTTAAATGGCACACAACCAAAAGACTTAACTACTGATAGATTAAGAAAAATAAGAACCCTCGATTGGCAGGAACAAAAAAGGATTTTAAATTTTGCATAAGACCAGACTCAGGACACTAAAATTTTTGCGAGTAGAGAATTTTATGATATTTGCTACAAAAAATCCCCAAAAACCATCTCCAAATAATTCTCTTTACAAAACCAATTCCGCAAACCTCGCACCACTCGGCAAAAATCTAAATAATAAAGACCCGCATCTATTTAGACCGGGTCTTTATGGTGGGCGTTGAGAGACTCGAACTCCCGACATCTTCGGTGTAAGCGAAGCGCTCTACCAACTGAGCTAAACGCCCTTGAATAAAAATAAATTATCACGCATATACGTGTCAGTCAACATTTATATTGTGACTGTCAATAAAGCCATCTTCTCTGTATAAATTAGCCCCGACTATTTTATGGCCATCCATACTCTCTACTTTCATTGTTATATCGCTGGATTTGATTTCATCGCCAATTTCAGGTTCCCTGCCAAGTTGCCCGAATATAAGGCCGCCTACGGTCTGAAAGTCTTCTGTGGGCAGATCAAGATTGAATCTCTCGTTTAAGTCATATATGTTCATTTTCGAAAGTACATTCAGGGTTTTTTCGTCAATTTGTATGACTTCCGGGATCTGGACATCATACTCGTCCCATATTTCTCCGACTATTTCTTCTAAAATATCTTCGATGGTGACTATTCCTGCAACACCGCCATGCTCATCAACAACAATAGCCATTTGTGCTTTTTGTACGATGAAGTCGTTAAGCAGGCTGCTGATTGACTTGTTTTCAGGGATAATATTAACTTCCCTGGTGAGGTTTCTTATATCAATATTATTTTTGTCCTCACAGTTTTTCAGGACTTTTAATACATCTTTTGCGTTAACAATACCAAGAATATCGTCAATATCTTCCTCATAAACAGGAATTCTGGTGTGTCCGGAGGAAATAATCAGGTCTATAAGTTCATCAATCTTTGCATCAGCGCTGATGAAATTAACGTCGATCCTTGGAACCATAATCTCGTAGGCTACAGTTTCAGTAAAATCAAAGAATCTTGACAGCATTTTAGCTTCTGTGGGGTTAAGAATGTCGTTTTGCTTGCCTTCATCTATAACTTTGTCAAATTTTTCCCGCCAATCTTCTTCTATATCGTTTGCCTGCACCTCAATTGTTATATGTGAGATGTTTTTAATTTTTTCTTTTAGTTTTGCTTCAAGTTTGTCAGCTATATCGTCAGCATCTTTAACCTGAATTTCAGGGTTTACTTCGATTTCCAGGTTTATTATAAGCCCTGAATGTCCCATATCCATTGTTTTTAAGCCGATAACGCGTGATATGCCGGAAGTTGTATTTGCGATTTCCTTAATGTTTTCTTCTATATCAGGTTTTGCGGATGCGCCGGTAAGAAAGTTTACATTGTATCGCAAAAGGTATATTGCAAGACCTAAAAGCAAAAAGCCGATAATTATTGAGGCTATTGCATCAGGTATATGGGCATAAGATACGTCTACAAAGAATTTTGAAATAGTTAATGCAATTAATGCGATTATAACACCTGCAAGAGCAGCAGTATCCTCATACCATACAAATTTTGTGGTCGGGCTTTTGATCTGGCCAATATATTTTAGGGACTTAAAAAACGCATCAATATTGCCATTAGTTGTGATTTCAGCTTCATCTGTAACTGCATGGCTTGCGCTCAAGACGGCCCATATTTCAAACATAATACTTGCAATAAGAGTTATTGCTATGAGGTTGTAATTATCAAGGAGTTCCTGTGTATGGTTAGTATGGTATAAAAGATTGTTTCCACCGTTATACAAAGATATGGCAGTACCTATAAGTAGAAACCCTGATGCAAAAAGCGCCCAGATGTTTGCTTCAAGTCCATACCCGAACGGATGGAAATTATCAGCAGGTCTTCTCCCTCTTTTCAAACCAATAATTAAGCATATGCTGTTAAAAGCATCAGCCGCCGAATGGATGGATTCAGAAAGCATTGCGCTACTTTTGCTGAACATCCAGCAAATAAACTTTATACTTGCAATTCCAAGGTTAGCAAATAATGCTCTCCAAACAGCTTTTTCTTTTATAAAATAAGATATTTCAGTTTGTGGTGTTATATCTTCAGCTATTATGACTGTAGTTTGGTTTTCGTTATATATATTACTATGTGGGTCAGATGACATTGGTTGATTATTTTCTCTAGACTAAAATTAAAAAATACTCTAAATTATATATTACCAGATTTTTTAAATTTTTATATAATATTATTATAATTAATTTAATTACTTCACGTAAATAGTAGCATATAAATGAAATTTTTAAAAACAATCAACAAATTAATAGAAGGTATTATGTGGCTTTATTTGCCATTAATATTAATTTATTGGGCTTTAACGCCATTAACATTTTCGTTTATTCCAGCATTTAGAGATCTTATAGGCCAGGTTATTGCCCCCCCTATTTCATTTTTGGACAGTCAGTTTAATTTTTCCTACTCTTACGAAAACTCTAGTTTTAGTTATACGCCCCTTGTTTTATCAGGATTGGTAGTATTAGGTATTTGTATAACCATAATAAATGAAAAATTGTTGAATTTTTTAGACACTACAATTCGCAAAATGAAATTAAAGTTTGCCAGTGTAACAATGCAAAAGGAAAAAGAAAAAGAAAATCAGACTTTTTTAAAAGAACTGGATAGAAATAAATATATATATGCAATGCTGAAAATTATTAAAATACAACAGCATGAAGAATATCTTGTAAAAAAAGAGGACAATGCATTTTCCGTCGGACTTCTTGATTCATATGAAACTTCTATAGTAAATCTGGCAAAGAAGTTTTCAGCGAAAGAGTATGCGAATTATGAAGCAGGTCCTGATATACATAATCTTATCTTTACTGATATAGAAAAATTTTTGCAATACCTTAAATTTTTAAATAAACGAGTTCAGGAAATTAATAAAGGAACTGCTGAATTAAATACCACATTTGGCTGTCAAGTTGCATCCATTTGCGGTTACAGTACTGCAACAATTGACACAGATTTGTCTCTTGTCAGTAAAATATTAAATCTGTGCAGCAAGGATGATGTGTTGATTACAGATACACTTAAGCATAAAATTGAGGCACTAAATACAGATATTAAGGTAAAACTTGAACCAAAAGGTATTTATTTGCTTAATAAAGTAGATGTTGACGTATATAAATTAATATTTGAATAAAAATTTAATTTTAAATCTAAAGATCAATATAATATTAATTTCCAGGTTAATGAGTTATTTGATTTAATGTGGAATACTTATCATGTGGAACTGATAACTATACTCAGGGGGATCAAATATAACCGGTTAGTTGAGTTCCGGACAAAAACTCTAAACAAGGGAGAGTAAAATATACAAACTGGGAGTAATCACAGTTTGTTTTTTTTACGTTTTCCTTAGTATAATTAAGTTATGAAAAAAGATTTAGGTAAAATATCCAAACCTTTATTATTAATGATAGCGGTCATTGGACTGGTAATAAGCATTGAATTATGTGTTGTCTATTTTAATGTGAATTTTACTCAGGATTCAAGTCCCAGTTTCTGTTCAATAAATGAAGTAATAGATTGCGACGCGGTTTCTGAAACTCCTTATTCCAGATTTCTTGGAGTTCCTCTTTCTGTATGGGGGCTTGGTTTTTACACGTTTATACTTTTTATTTTATTGTTTTCTTTCCATAAATTTGATTTATTCAAAGAATTTAAACACCCTAAAAGCTATGTATTCGCGCTTTCTACTTTGTCAGTAATTGTAAGCATTATAATGGCGTTTATTTCATCTTTTGTAATCCAGAAAATATGTATTCTCTGCCATGCACTTTATCTTGTAAATTTGCTTCTGTTTTTGGTATGTTTAGCAGGTCATTCTATACATGATTTATGGAGAAATATTATGATGGATTTTAAAAATATATTTTCTGATAAAAAGTGGATTGTAATTTCAATTATATCTGCGTTAGCAGGAATTATTTTTTTGGTTTTAATAAACATTTATCAGCCTTTTGTTCCGAAAATTGCTGAAAAACCTGAAATTTCCAAACCTGATGTGTATAATCATGGTTACACTATCGGGCAAATTGGAAATACGCTCGGCTCTGAACAAGCTAAACTTGTTATAAAGGAATTTACTGACTATGAGTGCCCATACTGTGCAGTTTCTCATAAAATGATGCTTCAAATCACGACTGAAATTCCGCAAATCAGGGTAGAACACTATGATTTTCCTTTAAATGCTGAGTGTAATACTCTGATAAAAAACTCAATACATAAATATGGATGTATTTCCTCATATTATGCAAGAGCAGCCAAAAAACAGGGCAAATTCTGGGATTTAGCCACCTTGCTTTTTGAGAATCAGAATAATTTAAGTGAAGAAAACATATTAAAACTTGCTGAAAGTATTGGTTTGGATATTGAGCAACTCAAAAAAGATGCATATGACCCGGAGTTGAAGAAAGAAATAGAAGAAAATGTACAAAGGGCTAAATCATTGGGCGTTATGGGCACTCCAAGCTATATTATAGGGATTAAAAAATATGATGGAATGATGCCTTATGAGGAACTTAAATCAAAAATTACAGAGAGCCTTTAGGTGAAAAATTTACTTGTCCACACATGTTGTGCGACATGCGCAGTTTATTGTCTGGAAAAGCTGACTAATGAAGGCTGGAATGTTACCGGTTACTTTTATAACCCCAACATTCATCCTGAATCTGAGTATGAAAAAAGGAAAGCAGAACTTTCCAAGCTGAATCACAAGATAATAATACAAGATGAACCTTCTAAAATCTGGTTTGATACTGTTAAAGGATTTGAACAGGAAAAAGAAGGCGGGGGACGTTGTGAAATTTGCTTTAATTTGAGGCTGGAACAGACTGCAATCTATGCAAAAGAGAATGGATTTGAGGCATTTACGACCGTATTAACTGTAAGTCCGCATAAAAATAGTTCTATAATTAACCAGATAGGTGCAGAACTTACTCTAAAGCATCAAGTTACATTTCTCGAAGAAAATTTTAAAAAAGATGAAGGTTTTAAAAAAACTATTGAACTGGCTAAAATGCATAATTTTTACAGGCAAAATTATTGCGGGTGTGTGTATTCCATTTAAGGTCTAAAATTGATAATATATTAATTATAATATTCGGGATAATAAACAATGAAAGCTGTTATTCTAGCTGGAGGTCTTGGTACCAGAATAATTGAAGAATCTCATTTAAAGCCAAAACCTATGATTGAGATAGGTGGAAAACCTATTTTATGGCATATAATGAAGATTTACTCTCACTATGGAATCAATGAATTCATAATTTGCGCTGGTTATAAGGGATATGTTATCAAAGAATACTTTGCAAATTATTTTTTACATCAATCTGATGTCTCTTTTGATATGTGCAAAAATGAAATGAAAATTATTAATAATACCTGTGAACCGTGGAAAGTAACTATTGTTGATACTGGAGAGGCTACATTCACAGGAGGAAGAATTAAACGAGTTAAGGAGTATGTCGGGAATGAAACATTTTGTTTCACATATGGAGACGGAGTATCAAATGTAAATATAAAAAAATTGATAGATTTTCACAAAAAGCAGAGTTGTCTTGCAACAATGACTTCTGTCCAGCCTCCAGCAAAATTTGGAGCGGTAGAAATTGAAAATGACAAAGTGTTGAAGTTTCAAGAAAAGCCTGAGGGCGAGGGCGGCTGGATTAATGGTGGTTTTTTTGTACTTGAACCAGGGATTTTTGAATTTATAGAAAATGATACTACATCATGGGAAGTTTTTTCCCTTGCTGAAATTGCAGCAAAAGGCGAACTTTCAACATATAAACACTATGGATTTTGGCTTCCTATGGATACATTGAGAGATAAAGTCAAGCTTGAGGATTTATGGGCTTTCGAAGATGCTCCATGGAAGGTATGGGAATGAATAAGAATTTCTGGAAAGGTAAAAGAGTATTTGTTACCGGTCATACTGGCTTTAAAGGAAGTTGGTTGACTTTATGGCTACTTAAAATGGGTGCGGAGGTATGTGGTTATTCGCTGGAACCACCATTTAAACCTAACCTTTTTGAGTTGGCACAATTAAAAAATTGTATATCTCATTTTAATGAAGATATAAGAGATTTAGAAAGTTTAAAAAGGGCTTTAAATTTATTTAAGCCAGACATCGTTTTTCACATGGCTGCCCAGTCCCTTGTAAGAATATCTTATAAATCACCTGTTGAGACTTTTGATACTAATGTAATGGGGACTATAAACTTGCTTGAATCGATAAGAAATACAGAGTCGGTTAAGGTTTGCGTTAATATTACCAGTGATAAATGCTATGAAAACAGGGAAACCGGAACTCCCTTTGTTGAAGGTGACCCTATGGGCGGTTATGACCCTTATTCATGCAGTAAAGGATGTGCGGAACTTGTTACTACAGCTTACAGAAAGTCGTTTTTGCAGGATATAGGAATTGCAACTGTTAGAGCGGGGAATGTAATAGGCGGCGGTGACTGGTCAGAGGACAGGTTGATTCCTGATATAATTAAGTCTATTTTGAATAAAAAAGAAATAATAATTAGAAATCCTGATGCAATAAGACCTTGGCAGCACGTTTTAGAACCACTAAGAGGATATTTAATGCTTGCTGAAGCTTTGTGGGCAGATAATAAAGTATTTTCCCAGGGCTGGAACTTTGGCCCCGAAAACTCTGATGCATTGCCGGTTCATATGATAACGCAGAAAATAATTGATTTGTGGGGAAATCATTACTCCTGGAAGCCAGATGTAAACGCAAATCCCCATGAAGCAAGTTATTTAAGGCTTAATTGCTCACTTGCAAAAATCAGACTCAACTGGAAGCCCGTATTTAATATAGATAAATCACTGTTATACACAGTTGAATGGTATAAAATGTATGAAAAAAATGAAAATATGTATGAATACACGCTTAAACAGGTTGAAGAATATGAAAAAATGCCGCTTCTGCAACACTGAATTAATAAATACGTTTGTTGATCTTGAAATGTCGCCTGTTTCCAACAGCTATATTAAACAGGAAAACTTGCAAAGCAGGGAATGCTTTTATCCTTTACATGTTTATGTATGTCATGAATGCTTTCTAGTTCAGTTAGAAGAAATTGAATCGCATGAAAATATATTTAACGAGGAATATGCGTATTTTAGTTCTTATTCTGATAGCTGGTTAAAGCATTGCAAGGCATATTCTGATATGATTTCCAAAAAGCTAGATCTTGCGAATAATTCCCTGGTTGTAGAAATTGCAAGTAATGACGGTTATCTTTTGCAATATTTTAAAGAGAAAAACATTCCTGTTCTTGGAATAGAACCATCCATGAGTGTAGCAAAAGTTGCTCAGGAAAAAGGTGTTGAAACTATTATTGACTTCTTTAGTCAAAAAATGGCACAGAAGCAGGATAAGAAAGCTGATTTGATTGCAGGGAATAATGTTTTGGCGCATGTGCCAGACATAAACGATTTTGTTGCAGGTTTAAAAATACTTTTAAAAAATGAAGGCACAATAACAATGGAGTTTCCTCATCTTTTAAACCTTATAAAATATAACCAGTTTGACACAATTTACCACGAACATTTTTCATACCTTTCACTTTATACAGTTCAAAAAATATTTAACGAGCACGGGCTTGATATATATGATGTTGAGGAACTGCCCACACATGGTGGTTCTTTAAGAATATATGCCTGTCAGTCAGGAACAAAGTCGATTACAAACAACATTTTGGATTTGCTTAATAAAGAAAAAGGATTTGGTTTGCAAAACCTGACTACTTATTCTGATTTTTCAGAAAAAGTTAGAGAAACCAAGCGAAAGTTGCTGGAATTTTTAATCCAGCTTAAAAATAGTAGAAAAACCGTTATAGGTTATGGTGCAGCGGCTAAAGGCAATACTTTATTAAATTACTG
The DNA here is from genome assembly GCA_001784565.1 of Candidatus Melainabacteria bacterium GWF2_37_15. Taxonomy (GTDB): domain Bacteria; phylum Cyanobacteriota; class Vampirovibrionia; order Gastranaerophilales; family UBA9971; genus GWF2-37-15. The sequence goes on along the minus strand of MFRL01000090.1, from coordinate 69,631 downwards.
CGGTATCAGGCAAGATTTTATAGATTATGTAGTTGATAAAAGCCCCCATAAGCAGGGATTGTTTTTGCCGGGAACACATATACCAATCTATTCACCTGAAAAAATTGTCGAAACAAAGCCAGATTACATATTAATACTACCCTGGAACATTAAGGATGAAATTATCGAGCAATTATCATATATTCAGGAATGGGGCGGGCGGTTTATTGTACCTATACCGGAAGTAAGGGAAGTTTTATGCAGTTTACAGAAACAAAACTAAAAGGAGCATACATCATTGAATTAGAACCTCACAGCGACGAAAGAGGATTCTTTGCTCGCAGCTTCTGCAAAAAAGAATTTGAAAAACTTGGGTTAAATCCTGAAATAGTACAATGCAATGTTTCATATAACAAGAAAGTCGGTACGCTTAGAGGTATGCATTTTCAGAAACCTCCTTTTGAAGAAACTAAAATAGTATCAGTTACTAAAGGTGCTATTTATGATGTAATCATTGATTTAAAGACTGAATCTGATACTTATTGTCAATGGTTTGCTGTGGAATTAACTGAAGGTAACAACAAGATGCTCTATATTCCTGAAGGTTTTGCACATGGATTTCAAACCCTGAGTGATGATACAATTGTTTATTATCAGATGGGTAATTATTATAATCCAGAATACGCAGATGGAATAAGATGGGATGATCTTGCGTTTAATATCAAATGGCCGGAATGTGAGAATAGAGTGATATCGGAAAAGGATTTGGATTACAGCTATTATAAAGATTAAATAATAATTTTAAATTAAGATTGATGGATCAGACTCTTTTTAAATATCCATCCGGTGACCCTGTAATCATAATTTGATTATGAATATATTTATCAATTTTAAATTTAAATATTTCTCCATTTTCGCTTTGATTGTTGTTATTTTCTAAATAATCTAAATACTCCCAAACTGCTGTTTTAGGATTGTTACCTTTACCCCAGGGTCTGTCTGAAATCATATCATCCGCCCAGTTTTCTATACTGGTGTCACACACTATGCAATAGCATCCTTTACTTACTAGTGGAGCATAGGCCTTTAATTCATTTAAAACATGTTCGTGAGTATGGTTACTGTCTAAACAAATCATTGTTCTTTTGCCTTTGGCAAATTCGATTACCTCTTTAATTATTTTTTTATCTATGCTGGAGCCTTCTAACATAGTAATTTTTTTGCTCATAGGATGTTCTGAAATTGCATTTTTATTATGAGGGCGAATTTCAATATCTATTCCTAGCACATGTCCTTCTTTAATAACCCCGCACATTTCAAGGAGAGATAACATAGAGGCTTTGTATAATAGCGAACCACCCCAAGCAATCCCTGTTTCAATAATAAGTTCGGGCTTTGTATCCCATATTATTTCCTGCAATGCCTGAAGATCCTGAGGAACTTGTATTATAGGCACGCCTAGCCACAAAAAACCAAATCCATAGTTGGCTTTGCCTGCTTCATCCAAGAAATTTTTTAAGTTTTTTTGCAAAGGAATATTTTTAGTATAGGCATTCACTCTATCAATAGTATCTTTTTTATATTGTTCAAGCGGGGTTAATTCATTCAATGTTTTTATCTCCTTCTAAGCCAAATTTTATCATTATTTTACTTAAGGTTGTAATTTCTGGATCATTAGGGAAAAAGGCCTGATACTGATGAACAGTGCCTTTTCTATTACCTTGCCATATTTGCATTTTAGCAAGCTTTTTTATCTGTTTTAAACCTTCATTTCTAGTAGATTTATCAAAGCATAATTTAAACGGACTTGCATGGTTGCCAAGAGCTTCAAATAAAATATCTTTGGGCATAATTTCATTGTTGGGCTTTTTCATTAACCATTGTTTTTCTGTTTTAGGTATTTCAAGAACTTCATTAATAAGTTTTTTCCAGTCAGTAATCAGTGTATTTATCGAAAAATGCTTAAGAGCATATGCCTTGGCCTGCATTGAAAGTTTATTTCTCAAATTTACATCTTTATAAAGTTTTTCAATTGCTGCTATATATTCGTTATTGGTTTTTACAACGATTCCTGTTATTCCATTTTTAACTATATATCTTTCCATTGGATTGTTAAAAACGACTGGAACAACTCCTGCAGCCATTGCTTCTTGCAAAACAAGATCACAAGTACCGGAATGATTGTAAACAAGAGGATATGCAAAAATATCAAATGTTTCTAAATATTTTTTAACGTCTTTTATTTTTCCAGTAAAGTTAAATTTTTTATCTAAACCGAGTTTTTTTGCTTGATTATAAATTTCTTTTTCTTTTGTTCCACCGCAAACAGTAAATTTTGCATTATCAATTTTGATCTTGGAGCATATCTCAAGAAAATCATTCCTTAGCCTGCAATAATCAACTGTGCCAATATACCCGATATTAAAATATTCTTTTATGCAAGGTTTTATATCTTTAAGGTGTTCAATTCCTCCTGTAGCCCAAATTACTCTGAGTCTTTTTTTTTCATCGGTTGATAAAGATTGAACTTCCTTATTATTGAATCCTAATGGGGTATTAAAAACAAATAAATCAGGGAAAGTTAGGGTTTTGTATGTAAAATTATGCGGAGCGCAGATTCCTGAGATGTGAGACCAGAAAATAACTCTTGATGGTGGGAATTTGTGCCTGATAAGAAAATCGTAAAGCAGGGGATGATTCCAGAAGTGAATTAAAACAATGTCAGAATTTTTTATTAATTCTATAACCTTAGGAATATTTTTTGACATATCGCCGTGTAATTCTACATTTATATTTTTAGCGACCTCAATTGAATTTTCATTCGCATAATCAAGGCAAACAATTTTATGTTCAAAGTTGTCATCATTTTTTATATAATTCAGAACAACACTTCCTACTCCACCTCCAAGATGGGTAGTGATATGGAGTATCTGGGGTTTTTTACCAGATGTCATATTTAATCTTCTATCCAGCAATATAAAACTGTCTCTGAATGTAAATATGAATGATGGCGTATCGCCATTTTATATTCAGGCACCAAACTCTTTAAAAATTCTGATATCTCAACAAGATCATTAATATTATGATAAACACAAATGGCTAATTTAGGCTTGTTTTTTACGATTGTTTGCTCTGCACCCATTAACATTACCATTTCCATACCTTCAATATCTGCCTTTATAAAAGTTACGGGAATATTTTTCAGTTGTTTATCTATTGTAGTTATTTTAATTGAAGATGGTTTGTTAGTTATTTCATTATTAATTAAATTTATACTTGTAAGGTGTGATTGTGTAAGGTCCATTTCTGCAAAGGACTCTTTACCTCCGATACCTGCATTTATCAGTGAGATGCTCTCAGGGTCTAGTGCCCATTCTTCGCATAATCTTTTTATTCGCTTTTGTGAAGCATCATACTGCCTTTTTCCCGGTTCAAAAGCTATAATTTTTTTAAAAAGGCCGTCATTTGCCCACATAAATTTTTCAATACTGTCTCCAACAAATGCCCCTATGTCAATAAAAAACTCATTATAATTATTTCTGAAATTAGGTAAAGAAAAATACTGATTGAAATCTGTTACTTCAGAATAATATCTTTTATCGTTTGTAAGAACTGCAAGCAGGATTTTATCAAGGGTTTGCTTTGATAGATCATCGCAAAGTAAATTATTTCGCACATATTTAAAATTATCAATATTTTGTATTACATACCATTGATCAAAGGATATGCTCGGTAAATCTACTGTAATTTCTGGATTAATACCTCTAATTGTTGTAATTATTAAATCAACGGAGTCTAGGATGTCACTATTTGGAGAAACAACCGGTATTCCGGCTATTTCATTGCCTTGTTTTTCGGGAGAATTATCTAAAAAACAAATTATATTGTAATTCTTTTTTTTTAATTGTTCTAAAGCAACTTTTCCGTATCTTCCGGCGCCTAATAGTGCAATATTTTTACTTGTTAAATCAAACTCTGATTTTAAAAATTGAGTTTTGTTTAGTATGGTTTGCCAATCTTTTTGTAATTCACACTGCATTATGTTTTTTTATTCCTCAGGCACGGCATAAAATATAGTTTCAGAAGAACACGAAGTATAATGTCTTAGATAATACCTGTATTTTACATTAAAACTGTGTATGAGGAAAGGCAGTTCATATATATCCTTGAATTTATGATAAACAGATATTGCAAGGACAGGCTTTTGTTCTTTAATCAGGTCTTTAGCGCCTAAAATAGCATCTTTTTCTCCTCCTTCAATGTCCATTTTTATAAAACTTACTTTTTTGTCTTTAAAAAAGTTGTCTAACGAAGTAACTTTAATTTCAATATTACCGTTTTCATTTAATTGAGCAGATGAATTGTTGGTGGAATTAAATTTTAGAGTAGTATCTTCTTTGTAGATGCCTTTGTTGATAATACTTGTATTTTTATATTGCTTAGCCTTTTTACATAGTTGTTCATAATTTACATTATCTGGTTCAAATCCGTAATATCCTGCAATCTCAAAGTTTACATTATTCATTAGATTATTTAAAGTATCTCCGTCAAAAGCTCCACAGTCCACAAAATAGTCATTAGAAGTTATTTTATATATTTCAGGTTCAAAATACTGTTTTTCAGGTAGTTGCATAATTTCTTTTAAAAAATCTTTGTTATATGAAATAAGGTAATTCAGCCTGTTTATAAGGGTTTTTTTTGATATATTATCTTCGAGCATATTATAAAGTTTTGAGTATGATTCCCAGTTTTTTTCCATTAGTTCTCTTGCGTTATCGATTTCATTAGAGGTATAGCAAATATAATCAGCAATGCTGCATTCATAATTTTTAATCTCATTTTTTTTTAGTTGATTTATTATTTCTTGTTCTATATATTTATTGGTTGAAATAATAAGAAATTTTTTATTATTTACCTTTTTATATTCATCAAAAGAAATTACAGGAATATCGTTAATGAAAATACCATGTTTTTGAGGATTATTATCTACAAAAAATTCAATATTAATCGAATGTTTTTTTAAATATTTTGCAAAATGTATAGATTGTTGTCCCGCAGGCATTAATACAATATTTTCCGAACTGTTTTTACACAATTCTAGAACATTATTTTGGTTTTTTCCTGTTGTTAATAAACTTTTTTCCACCCATTATATTCTCCATTGTTAATATAGTTTTTATTTATTATACATTAAAGAACCTCCTTTGAGTTTAAAGGAGGTTCTTTGTTAAAAATATAATAAGAAGATTAATATCCGCCGTATTCTTCGATTAATAGATGCGTATAACCTGATAAGTGACTTGTATATCCTGAAAGAACCATGTCTGTATTTGAAATAGATGTAAACCTGACTTCAATATCAATATTTGATGCTGGAGTTATAATACCAATAAAAACAGGGACAGATGAATGGTTTGAACTTGAATTCATTGAATTAACAGCGCAGCTACCACTAATATAAGTACTGTTCGTTCTGTCATACACTTGTACCTGAGTAGCTCCTGCAGATGAATGCCTAAACAGAAATGCTCCTGTTATTTTATAGGTTTTACCACCGGTAAGTGTTATTATTCCATTTTGCTGACCTGAACCAGTCGAAAGACCTCCTAGAGAACCATGTGATGTGTTAAATTCTATATGGTTATTTGCTGATATATTGCTTGTTTGGTCGGAAGATAAGGTATAAAGTCCATATTTAAAAGATGCGCCAACACCATAATAAGAAAGGCTATTCCAGGCTGTTGATCCATCACCAACTTTTATTCTTTTAGTGTCGGTTTCTATACCCATTTCTCCTGCTGCCATGGTTGGATTATCTGTTGTCCAGTTAGATGCTGTATCATGCCTTAATTGAATTGCAGTATTATTACCCATTCTGCTATCTCCTTTATGTTTATATTACACGCCAATACACAAGATAGAATCTATAATGCAATTATTTGACATTTTTGTCAACATATTGTTAAAAATTATAACAACTTTGTTTTTAATTGTTCGGCACGATCATCAAGAATATCCTCCCGAAAAGCGCCATATTTATAAATTTGGCATTCTTTGCAAATCTTGTTTTTATGTTTTACTTTATTTAGCTGCATTAACAGGAAATTTTTTCTTTTTTTCCCGTTCCAGATATCCACAAGGCTGTTTTGTAAATTGTTACCCTCAATATAAGCTGTTTCCATAGAGCAGCACGGCACAATGTTTCCTTCAGGATTAACCTGCATCATGTAAAACACTTGGGGACAAACTTCTATATCTTTATTTGCCTTAACCCCATTCTGGGTAAATTCAAATTCATGATTACTAATTTCTGCGTAGTTTATTTGTGAAACAGCCGGGAGTAAATATTCTACTGAAATTTTGTCACAAATATCTCCAAAAATCTGATAAAATTTTTCTTCTTCTCCTTCCGAAAGAGCGCAATCAATTATCTTAATGTAAATTTGGGTATCCTTTTTGTTATCATAAAAATACCTTATATTTTTGACAAATTCTTCAAAATCAATACTAACATCAGAAATTTCTTTATACTTTTTAGCAGAAACACCCTGAATAGATATTCTTAACCAGTTTAATCCTGAATTTATTAACTTATTTGAGAGTTCAGGAGTTAGAAGAGAACCATTTGTTACTATTTCTATTGAATTTGCCGCTTTTTTTTGTGCGGCATATTCTATCATTTCTGCTATTTGCGGATGAAGCAGGGGTTCTCCAGTGGCTGCAAACCTGAGCATTTTAATTTTTTGGGGAAATTCTAAAATATCATCAATACATTTTTTATACAGATCAAAATCCATAAATTTTTTGTCAGCGATATAGCCTCTTTCAGAAGGATTCAAAGAGTGTATACAGTAATTACATCTGAAATTGCAGCCATAGACAGGAAAAATTTGAATAACATAAGGTGTATCAAGAGGAATATTGTCTGCCAGTATTGATCTCGTAGCGCTTGTGGTTTGGCCTTTAATTATTTTTGCTTTCATTTGTTTTTTCTCTCGATTAACTCTAATATTTTTTGAGAGTCATGATCCAAAACGTCTTCTGGATGTGCAACGTCATTAGGTGCACAACATACTGCACATTTAGGATTATGTTTATATCCTTCAGTGAGTTGCATTTTCCAGAAATCACTTAAAATTTTTCCATTCCACATTTCAAAGAGAGACTCGTGATTAACATTACCAATTACAACAGGTTTATATATTGTGTCGCAGGGTTCAACATCTCCATCAGGGAATATTCCCAACATAAAGAACGCCAGGGGGCAAACATTCCTTTTTTCAATTTCCCTCCCGTATCTGTCGTATTTTATATCCATTTTATCTGTTGCTTTAACTCCATCGTAAACAGGAAGCATTTTTTCTATGTACATTCTGTCAGAGTAATCTGAAAATAATTTATAGAATTTTTCGTCATCTCCTTTATCAAGTGCAGCATCCAGAATTTTTACAAACAAATTTGTGCTTTGTTTTTTACTGTAAAGATACTTTATATTATTCATAAATTCGTCAAAATTAATGTCCGTTCCGCAGATTTCCTTGTATTTCTGTGACGATAATCCTTGTAGCGATATTCTCAGAGTATCAAGTCCAGCATCTATAATTTCATCAGCAAGTTCTTTTGTTAATAAAGATGCGTTTGAAATGATTTCTATTCTTTCTGCAACATTACTTTCTTTTGCAATTCTGATCATTTGGCCTATATTTTTATTGAAAAAAGGCTCACCCTGTCCTGTTAAAGACAGCATTTTTATTTTTTCGGGAAATTGTTTTAGTTGTTCGATAATTTTTTGATAGGTTTCCATATCCATATTTTCTTTTGAAAAATTATATCGTTTTTTCATTTCTTCAGTGCCAAGAGAATGAGCACAGTAAATGCATTTGAAGTTGCAAAAAGTTGTTGGAAAAATAAGAACGCTGTATGGTGTACTAAGAGGTACTACTTCCGCTAACTTTGTTCTTTCAAGTCCGCATACAGGTTTTATTTCCGAAGGCATATTCTACTCCTATTCAAATAAATTTATCAATTTTGCTGCATCTTTATCAAGATATTCCAAGGGGTCAACTATACAATTATAATTAGTACATCCTTTGCAATCCGGAATTATATTTTTTTGCATTTTCAGCATTGTTTTTAGGAAATTTTTTCTCTTATCTCCATTCCATATTTCTAAAATAGTGTTATCTTTGATATTTCCTAATGATATTCTTCTGGTGAGTCCTGGAACAGGACAGGGAAATACATCTAAATCACAGCCTATTTGTAGAAAATAAAATACAGGGCTGCAGACTTGTCTGGTTTGATCTACTTCTTCTCCATAAAAATTCTTTGTGGTATCAACTTTTGACTGAAGTTTGCTCATTTGCCGTTGCATTTGAATAAGATGTTCTATAAAGATTTTATCGGCAAAGGGACTAAAAATTTCATAAAATTTATTTTCTTCCTCTTTGTTTTCAAAAGTTGCATCTATGGCTTTTATGTATATTTGAGTATTTTTTTTGTTTTCATAAAGATATTTTAGATTTTCTAAAAATTTATCAAAATCAATTTTTTTGCCGCAAATTTCTTCATATTTTTCACTGCTTAAACCCTGAATAGAAATATTTATATTAGTTAAGCCTGCATTTATAAGTTTATCGATCAATTCAGGTGTGAGTAAGACTCCATTTGTTATTATTTCTATTCTTTCAGCAATTTTTTTATCAGCTACAAGTTTTACCAGTTCAGGTAGTATTGGATTGGCTAAAGGTTCTCCGAGTCCTGAAAAAACGATTCTTTTTATCGAATTTTTTGGAAATTCAGCAAGTTGCTCCACGACTTTTGAGCACATATCGAAATTCATGTGTTTAATTTCGTAGTTTAACTTTTTAAATTCCCCATTTTCTTGATCCCGTGTAGAATGTATGCAATAAAAACACTTAAAATTACAAAATCTTGTCTGTTCTATGTAAACCGTAAATGGAGCTGGAAGTGGTATTATGTCTGCAAGGTTTTTTCTGTTTGTGTCATAATTTGGCTTAATTTTGGTATTCATGGTTTTTTTATGTTTTTTTCCATTATCTTTTTTTATTACAAAATTTATCTAATTATATCATTTTTATAAAATCAAAAATATATCGTTTCTAAGTTAAATTTTTTAGGCTTAATCACTTTTTTCCATAATTAAAAAATTATTGTATAATTTTTTTAATAATATAATTAATGAAATTAATAAAGAATGTCTGATAATTCACATATTTTATTAGCCTGTATGCCAAAATCTGGTAGTACATTTTTGGTAAACTTAATAGATAGATTACCTGATTTTAAAAAATATTCCCTGGTACCTGGCTATGGAGATAGAGAACAGGAAATTGAAGAATCAAGAATTAACTCATTTCTTGTTTCACGTGAAAATCCAAATTCTAAGGTTTTTAATTCTAAATTTTTTATAGCTCAGCATCATGTTAGACATTCGATAGTACTCGATGATATTTGTAATAGGCACAATATATTCAGAGTTATTTTATGCAGAAATTTAAGAGATGTAATATATTCAATCAAAGATCATTTTGTAGATGAAGCAGTAGGGGGTTCATCCGGTGTTGTTCCAAAGGAATATTTTTCTTGGGAGGATCACAAAAGGGAAGAATTCATTGTAGATTTAATAATTCCTTGGTATATAAATTTTTTTATGGGCTGGATAAAGTGCAAAGATAATTCAATAAAAATGATCTGGTATGAAGACTTAATATCCAATAAAATAGAAACTGTTTCTTCTATATTAAAAGCTGCCGGACATTTGCAAATAACTACTGAACAAATTGATGAAGCAATTAATATAGTTACTGCAAATCAAACTACGTCTCAAAAACGTTGTTCAAAAAATCGTTTTAATAAAGGCATTTCGGGACGGGGCCAGAATTTAAGCCAAAATGCATCTGATAAACTATTAAAATTATTAGATTATTATAAGCTTGATGATTTATATTTTAAATTATTATACTGATCCTTTAAAAACTAAAAGGAAAATTATGAGGAGAATACGGTTTTAATTATTTTTCAACCTATGCCACTTAATGACTTGTTCTAGTCCATCATCAATTGTAAATTGAGGAAGAAAGCCAACTTCATTTTTCAATCTTGAAATATCAGCAATTGAATGTGAAACTTCATTAAGAGAAGTTTTTTTAGTTCCCAATTTTATTAATTCGTGGCCATTCATTTTTTCAGTAATTTTATAGATAATATCCTTTACTTTTATGCCTTGGCCTGAACCAATATCAATAATTCCTTGAATTTCGCAATTAACTATTTCAACAAAAGCTTCTGCAACGTCTTTAACATACATATAATCTCTTATTTGTTCACCGCTGCTGCATATAATTTCTTCACCTTTTAATATAGAAGTTATGATAGATGGTATTAATCTTGTTGAATATTCATTTTCTCCATATAAATTAAAAATTCTTCCCCAGGCATAACTGATATCTAAACTTTTTAAGACTTCTAGCAATGCTCTTTTGCAAGCGGAATAAGGGTAATTCGAATAATATTCCGCTTGTGTTCCAGCAACTACAGCCCTTTTGCCACCGTTTTCCTTAAAACTTCTTAAAAGATTTATTCCTGAATTTAACCAAGCATAATTGTTGGAGTTATATAAATAGTTGCCGGGTATAACATCCCAGGCTAAATGAAGCAGGTGAGAAGGCTGGACAGTTTTAAAAAGTATATTAACCTGATCATGATCCAGTAAATTTACTTTATGCCAGATTAAGCCGTTAATATCAATTTTTTTATTATAGTAAATAGCGTGAATATCATACCCATATTTAATTAATGGGTTAATTGTATTTCTTCCTATAAATCCACTTGCACCAGTTATTATAATTTTTTTCATAATTATAGTTTGTAATTAAATAATTAAATAGTTAAATAATTATATCATTATATCATTAGCTGCGATTAAAACCCGCAAGTAAAGTTTTTAACCTTACGGGTGGGGTTCTTTTTTTTCATATATTTGGATGTCTTCTTTTATTTTCGTTTAACTTATAATCTTAATTATTATAATTTTATTTAAAAGGTAATTAATTTTGGCAAATAATTATGCAATTATTGTTTTAGATCATAGAGAACATAGTTGTATTCAAAGATCCATAGAGTTTTTTTCTGATAGAGAAGTTAATGTTTATTATTTTGACTCCAAAGAAGAAAAATATAATGGAAAATTTGCTAATAATATTAAATATTACCATGTTCCAGGCGCAAATGGAAATTGCAAAATTTTAAATGGTTTATATGAAATAAAAGAAGATTATGTGGTGTTGTGTGGGGTTGATGACTTTGTTATTCCTGGTGCTTTAAAAAAAGGTTATGAATTTTTAAGGGAAAACAAGTCGTATAAAATTGTTACTGGAAAGTTTTTTTCATTTGATAAAGATTTTAATGGGAAATTTTTATATAATTATAGACTTCTTTATCAATATTGGTTAAAAAATAATCTAATTCATAATTCACCAGAAGAACGAATTAAGCACTATTTGAATCATTACGTCCAGCTTTTCTGGGTGATGCACGAAAAAGAGAATTTAATTAGAATATTTAAATTATTTAATAAATGGTCCTTATCTGGATATATAACCTGGGAGGAATTATTTCTTGGAGCTTTGATTTTAGCTGAAGGAAATATTAAATTTTTGCCAGATTTATTTGCGGTTAGGGAAAAAACCCAAAAAGAAATTTTAAGAGATGTTGATTATATTTATCCAACTAATCATATAGTAGCAAGAAATTCTGAACATGAACTTTATAAGCCCGAATTGGAAGTAATAAAAAGTGTTATTGATAAAGAATATTATGTTGGCTTTACTGATTTAATTCTAGAGTCTTATGAAGATTTTTATTATGAATATAAAATTAAAAAACAGGAAAAATTTAAAAAATACGACATAGAAACGTGTAAATCTGTAAATAGTTTAGATGAAATAAAAGAGCAAAAGCTTTTATCAGATGAAGATATTGTAGAACTTCAAAAAATACAGGATATACTTTATGGATCTAAATGGTAAAAATGTATTAATAACAGGAGCTGACGGTTTTATTGGCTCACATCTAACTGAAGAACTACTCAGATCTGGATGTAATGTAAAGGCGCTATCTTATTATAATTCGTTTAATAGTTGGGGCTGGCTTGAAGAAATAAATCACGAAAATCTGGAAGTAATATGCGGGGATGTCCGTGATCCATATTTTTGCAAAAAACTTACTCAAAATATTGATATTGTTTTTCATCTGGCATCGTTGATCGCAATTCCTTATTCATATGTTGCTCCGGACAGCTATATTGATACCAATATTAAGGGAACTGCTAATATTTGCTTGGCGGCGCTTGAAAATAACTGTGAAAAAATAATCCATACATCTACAAGTGAAGTATATGGTACAGCTCAATATGTACCTATAGATGAAAAGCACCCATTGCAGCCTCAATCTCCTTACAGTGCAAGCAAAATTGCTGCAGATTCAATGGCTATGAGTTTTTATAATGCTTTTAACCTGCCTTTAATAATAGCAAGACCTTTTAACACTTATGGCCCCCGACAATCAGCACGCGCCATAATTCCTACAATTATTACTCAGATTGTAGCGGGTAAAAAACAAGTTAAACTTGGTGATGTTACACCCACCAGGGATTTAAATTATGTTAAAGATATATGCCATGGGTTTGTTCTTCTGGCAGAAACTGAGAATATAACTGGAGAAACTATAAATATCGGCTCTAATACTGAAATATCCATCCAGAATTTACTGGAAAAAATCAAAAAGTTAATGGATAGTGATGTTGAATTTATAACAGAAGAACAAAGAATTAGACCCGAAAAATCAGAAGTAAAAAGATTATGGTGCGACAATAGTAAAATCAGGAATCTAACCGGTTTTAAACCTGAATATAACCTGGAACAGGGATTGGAAGAAACCATAAAATGGTTTACAGATAGTAAAAACTTAAAAAGATACAAAACGGATATTTATAATGTTTAAACAAACAGTTGATTTTATAAGGGATATTTATAAAACCAATGATTTCATACCTCTTCATGAGCCCTGTTTTACCGAAAGAGAGAAAGAACTTGTTGTAGATTGCATTAATTCAACGTTCGTATCTAGTATTGGGCAGTATGTAGCTGATTTTGAAAAGAAAATTGCAAATTTTTGTGGGACAAAATACGCTGTGGCGTGTGTAAACGGGACCAGTGCACTCCATATAGCACTTATTTTGGCGGGAGTAAAGCCGGGGGATGAAGTTATAACCCAGCCATTGACCTTTATAGCAACTGCCAATGCAATTAAATATGCCGGTGCTACCCCTATTTTTCTAGATATAGACAGAGACACACTGGGTTTATCACCTAAAAAACTCGAAGAATTCCTACAGAATAACAAAACGGGAAGTAAAGTCACCGCATGTATTCCTATGCATACATTCGGCCACCCCGCAAAAATTCAAGAAATAGCAAAAATTTGCAATAAGTACAATATTAAACTTGTAGAAGACTGTGCTGAATCGCTAGGGAGTAAATTTAACGGCATACATACAGGGAATTTCGGTCAATCAGGTATTTTAAGCTTTAACGGGAACAAAATTATCACTACAGGCGGCGGTGGTATGCTACTCACTAATGATGAGCAACTTGCAAAAAGAGCAAAACATTTAACCACGCAAGCAAAAATCCCTCACAGGTGGGAATTTGTGCATGATGAAATCGGTTATAATTATCGTATGCCGAACATTAATGCAGCGTTAGGGCTTGCTCAGATGGAAAAATTACCGGCACTTCTTGATAAAAAACGTAAACTTGCTGGTATTTACAAGGATTTTTTTAAAGAAAAGTTCGTCACAGAGCCCGAAAACTGCTGCTCAAATTACTGGTTAAATGCTATTTTACTGGATGATAAAAAGCAAAGAGATGAATTTTTGAATTATACAAATGATAATGAGGTTATGACACGTCCTGCCTGGCGTTTAATGAATAAACTGGAGATGTTTAAGGATTGCCGGTGCGGCGATCTGTCGAATGCTGAGTTTATTGAGGAGAGGTTGGTTAACATTCCAAGTGGGGTGAAGGTATGAAAATAAGGAGATATAGCGTTGTCAGTAGATAATAAAAATTTAGACCTGATAAAAAATTACTGGGAAAATGAAAATACAGTTTCTTTAAAAGATGGTAATCTTCAATCAATTGAGAGGAACGCAATACTAGACGCTGTAAAGACTTTACCTGAAAGCTCTCTAGATATACTTTTTGATATAGGATGCGGAGATGCTACAGATACTATATTTTTTCTGGAGCATTTTAAAAAATGTTACGGTTATGATTATTCAAAACAAATGCTGGAAAAAGCAATTAATAATTGCAAAGAGAAGATTATCAAATTTAGAAACTTTGATATATTAAATGATGATTTTAATGAAAAATGCACAGTTGCAATTACTAAAAGATGTCTGATAAATTTGGGAAATTTTGAAAACCAGAAAAAAGCAATATTAAAGATACATAATGCCCTTAATGACAATGGTTATTATTTAATGCTGGAAACATGTATAGATGGGCTTAATAATTTAAACATTCTTAGAAACAAATTTAACCTTGAATCATTAAAAGAACCCCATCATAATACATATTTTAAGTTGAATAATTTGTTAGAATTTTTAAAAAATTATTTTGAAATTCAAGTTATGTTTAATTTTTCCACTTATTTTTTCTTAACAAGAGTATATAATCCAGCATTAACAGCAGATTACATGAAATATGACACTATAGCAAAAGAAGTATATGAAAAAATTGATTTATTTGAAGGTAAAAATATTTTAAGTCCTCAGTTTCTTTTAATACTAAAGAAATTGGTGAAATAATATAACGCAAGCAATAATTTATAATTTACTTGACAAAATATAAAAACATACATACAATCAAATTTGTAATCAAATTTGTAATCAAATTTGTAATCAAATTTGTAATCAAATTTGTAATCAAATTTGTAATCAAATTTGTAATCAAATTTGTAATCAAATTTGTAATCAAATTTGTAATCAAGAGTAGGTCAAGTAAAGGAGAATGGTATGGGTAACACTACAATTCAATTAAATCATGACACAGCAGCAAACTGGACTACTAATAACCCCACGCTGGCTGCGGGAGAGATAGGTTTGGAAACGGATACTAAACGAATAAAAGTCGGTGATGGCTCGACAACGTGGAATTCTCTTGCTTATTATGGCGTGGGTTCATCTTTTAAGTATGGGCTTTATACATTATCTGCTAACCAGACAAGTAATGTAGCTGCTAACAATCATGTTGAATTCAATACAAAAATAGATGGTTCTCTAAATACCCCATCTACTGGAAGCGGACAGGAAAATGGAAGGATAACTCTACCAACTGGTACATATAAAGTAACCGCAACCCTTTTTGTATCTGGTAGTAGTGGTGGAGGAATTACTTATGATTTGTATAATGTAACATCGTCATCAACAATTAATAGTCCTTTGTATGGAAATCAAAAAACAACAACCTATACTGGTAATTATTCAAATTTACAACCGTTAATAAATGTGTTTACTGTTTCTACTGAAACTCAGATAGAATTACGCATAACAGGTAACACAAATATAACCACTATTTGTGCTGGTTCATCCTTGTTAATCGAAGAATACGGCGGGTATTAATAGTTTAAAAATATTTCCAAACTAAAGAATCTAAAAGAGATATCTCTTTTAGGTTCTTGTTATCAGCCTTATATGATACAATTTGATAATGAATAAAATATTCATAATAGCTGAAGCTGGAGTAAATCATAACGGGGATATTGGACTTGCTAAAAAACTGGTTGATGTAGCCACAGAAGCAGGAGCGGATGCGGTTAAATTCCAGACATTTAAAGCTGAAAATGTAGTTAGTAAAATCGCACAAAAAGCTGAGTACCAAGTACAAACCACCGGAAACGCTGAAACCCAGCTAGAAATGGTAAAAAAACTGGAGCTATCTTTTGAGCAGTTTGTAGAATTAAAGGAATACTGCAAAGATAAAGGAATAATGTTTCTCTCTACTCCATTTGATTTGGAGAGTATCGATTTTCTCAATAATTTAGGAATGGAAATATTTAAGATTCCCTCTGGAGAAATAACAAACCTGCCTTATTTAAGAAAAATAACGAGTTTAGATAAGAAAATCATACTTTCAACAGGAATGGCAACGCTGGATGAAATAAAAGACGCACTTAAGGTACTTAATACGGATAAAATAACCGTACTCCACTGTAATACTGAATATCCAACCCCTATGGAAGATGTAAACCTGCTTGCTATGAAAACAATAGAAAAAGAATTGGGAGTAAAAGTGGGCTATTCAGATCATACAGAAGGCATAGAAATTCCAATTGCTGCGGCGGCGCTGGGAGCGTGTATTATCGAAAAGCATTTTACACTAGATAAAAATATGAAAGGCCCTGACCATAAAGCATCTTTAAACCCTGATGAATTAAGAGCAATGGTAAAGGCTATAAGAAATATTGAGAAAGCTTTAGGAAATGGTATAAAAACCCCTTCCCAAAGTGAGAGGAAAAATATTAATATAGCAAGAAAGAGCATAGTTGCTAAAATTGATATTAAAAAAGGCAACATTCTCACTGAAGCTAACATCACTGTAAAAAGACCCGGCAACGGCATAAGTCCAATGAAATGGGATGAAATAACCGGAACTGTTGCATCAAAAGATTATAAAGCGGATGAATTAATATGAGCAAAAGAAAAATATGCGTTATAACAGGGACAAGAGCCGAATATGGACTTTTGGCCCCTTTAATGCAGGAAATAAAAAACGATAACGACCTTGAGTTACAGTTAATAGTAACAGGTATGCATTTATCAACCGAGTTTGGTCTGACCTATAAGGAAATTGAATTTAAAATTGATAAAAAAATCGAAATTCTTCTTGCATCCGATACGCCTATTGGAATATCGAAATCCATGGGACTTGCTCAAATTAGCTTTGCAGAAGCTTATGAGGAGCTAAAACCTGATATTATTGTGGTTTTAGGTGACAGATTCGAAATTTTTGCAGCCTGTGCTTCTGCAATGATAGCTAAAATTCCAATTGCACACTTGCATGGGGGTGAAACAACAGAAGGGGTTTTTGATGAAGCCCTAAGGCATTCAATCACTAAAATGAGCCATTTGCATTTTCCCGCAGCTGAAGAATACAAGAATAGAGTTATACAACTAGGTGAGCATCCTGATAGAGTTTTTAACTTTGGTGCAATAGGAATAGATAATATAAAAAATTTAAAACTATTAACAAGAAAAGAATTTGAGGATTCATTAGGTTTTAAACTTGCTCCCAGGAATCTTCTAATTACATTCCATCCTGCTACACTTGAGGTCGGAACAGCAAAGGAACAGTTTAAAAATCTTCTTGCAGTGCTTGATGACTTACAGGATACGCATTTAATTTTTACTAAAGCTAATGCTGATACAGATGGCAGGATAATAAATCAAATGATTGATAATTATGTAACTAAAAATCCCAAAAAAGCAGTAGGTTTTACAAGTCTAGGGCAGCAAAGATATCTTTCAGCCCTGCAGTATGTTGATGCTGTTGTGGGAAATTCTTCAAGTGGACTGTGTGAAGCTCCTTCTTTTAAGATTGGAACAATCAATATAGGAGATAGGCAAAAAGGTCGGATAAAAGCAGCCAGTATCATAGATTGCACACCCGATAAGGATTCAGTAAAGCAAGCTGTTGAAAAACTCTACTCTTCAGAATTCCAGGAAAATCTTAAAACAGTAAAAAATCCTTATGGAGAAGGTGGAACCGCCAAAAAAATAAAAGAAATTCTTAAAAATTATGATTTAACATGTATATTAAAAAAACAATTCTTTAATTTAAGAATTGAGGAATATTCTTATGAAAAATCAAGATAAATATATTATTTCTGATAAAATAACCATCTTGGATGCCTTAAAGCAAATAGATGAACTTTCAAAAATAGCGTATTCACCTCTTTGTTTATTTGTAATAGATCAGGAAGGGAAAGTACAGGGATCTTTAACAGATGGTGATATAAGAAGAGCCATACTTAAGGGGGTTACGCTTGAGGATAATATCAAATCAGCACTTAATAAAACCTATAATTTTATTAAAATTAATTCCTTTGACTTTAATTATATAAAAATGCTAAAAGAGCGAGAAATTTCGCTAGTTCCTATGATTGATGAAGACGGTAAAATAGTTAAACTTATTGATATAAAAAATCATAAGTCAATATTACCTTTGGACGCAGTGATAATGGCAGGTGGCCTTGGGACTAGGCTTAGGCCTTTTACTGAAAATATTCCTAAACCCCTCCTGAAACTAGGTGATAAAACACTGATCGAATATAATATAGACTGGCTCAATGAATTTGGAATTATGAATTTTTATATTACAGTCAATTATCTTGGAGATCAAATAATTGAACATTTAGGTGATGGAAAAACTAAAGAAATAAAAATAAATTATGTAAAAGAAGATAAGCCCATGGGAACAGCCGGCTCAATATCCCTAATTAATAACTTTGAAAATGAAGATATTCTGGTTCTGAATTCTGACATAATTACAAATATTGATTATCATGATTTTTATC
This sequence comes from Candidatus Melainabacteria bacterium GWF2_37_15, assembly GCA_001784565.1. Classification (GTDB taxonomy): domain Bacteria; phylum Cyanobacteriota; class Vampirovibrionia; order Gastranaerophilales; family UBA9971; genus GWF2-37-15. Next base: position 50,989 of record MFRL01000090.1, on the reverse strand, counting down.
AATCATTTCTTGAAGAAGAGGCTATGATGACAATTGCTTCTATCCATTACACAAGAAATGTTCCTTATGCAGTTTTTGAAACTGACTGTAGAAAAATTCTTTCATACAAAGAAAAGCCTTCTTACAACTATACTTCCAATGCAGGTATTTATCTAGTTAAAAAAGAGCTCCTGAAGGAAATTCCCGAAAATACTTTCTTTAATATGATTGATTTAATTGATATTTGCCTTAAAAAAGACTATAAAATAACATGTCATCCAATTTTAGGGTATTGGCTAGATGTTGGCAATATGGAAGATCTGGCTAAAGCTCAATGTGATATTAAAAATATAAGGTTTAGCTGATGTATAAAGGGAAAAAAGTTCTTTGTATAATTCCTGCCAGAGGTGGTAGTAAAGGGGTTCCTGGAAAAAATATAAAAAATTTTTGTGGTAAACCCCTTATAGCCTGGGCAATTGAAAAGGCTAAAAACTGTAATTATATTGACAGATTAATAGTATCAACAGATTGTGAAAATATTGCAAATGTTGCCCGGAAATTTAGTGCAGAAGTACCTTTTATGAGAGATATAAAGCTTGCTCAGGACTCATCTCCTATGGTACCGGTCATAATAGAAGCAATAAAAAAAATGGGGGAAACTTATGATTATGCAATAATGCTTCAAGCCAATTCCCCTCTTACTCATCAATCAACAGTGGATAAAGTGTTAGAAAAACTCGTGGATGAGGATCTAGATGTCGTATTTACTGTTTGTGAAACAGGACATCCTCCTCAATGGACTTTAAAAATAAATGATAATAAGATTTTTTATGCTTTTTATGGAGATGATTATCTCCCTTCGGTAGCAAGACAAAAAGAAGATAAACTTTATAGGGCAACAGCGGCTGTTTACGCTGTTAAAATTGATGCATTATTAAAAAAGAAGGAAACTATCCGATTAGCTTTGCCATCTAAAGACCAAAAGTCTGGAGCGATTATTACTGATGAATTTTCTGCTGCTGATATTGATACGGAACTTGATTACTACATTGCTGAAACAATATATAGAAAAATATACAAAGGAGAAATACCTTGTTAAAAGATAAAGTTGTTATTGTTACTGGCGGCAGCGGTCTTATTGGTAATGCTTTTGTACAAGCTGTGCTGGATAATAATGGTATACCCATAATAGCGGATGTTTTAAAACCCTCTGTAAATAATGTAGAATATATTAATCTTAACATTTGCTCTAAAGAAAGTATTGAAAATTGTATAAAAATAATTTCAGAAAAATATGGAAAAATCGATGCCTGGATTAATAACGCATATCCCAGAAACAAAAATTATGGAAGGCAATTTTTTGATGTAGAGTATGAAGATTTTTGTGAAAATTTAAACTTACACGCAGGAGGGTATTTTCTATGTAGCCAGGCAATCAGTAAATATTTTATTGAGCAGGGCTACGGCAACATAATAAATATGGCTTCCATTTATGGAAATATTGCGCCAAGATTTGAGATTTACAATAATACAAGTATGTCTAATCCTGTAGAGTATGCTGTAATAAAATCAGGGATTATTCACTTAACCAGATATATTGCCAAATACCTGAAAGGGAAAAACATAAGGGTTAATTCTGTTTCTCCTGGTGGGATTCTAGACAACCAACCGCAAAATTTTTTAAATGAATATAATAAATTATGTTTAAATAAAGGAATGCTTGATAAAGAAGACTTAACAGGGACATTGATTTTTCTTTTATCTGATAGTTCGAAATATATTAACGGGCAAAATATTATCGTAGATGATGGTTTTACCTTATGAAATTAGCGTTGGGCTCAGTACAATTTGGCGTTAATTATGGAGTGGAAAACCTGCCACCACTGGAGCTTGATGAGATAAAAAGCATAATAAATATTGCTCAGTCAAATAATATTAAAATTATTGATACAGCTAGTACTTATGGAAAAAGTGAAGAAATTTTGGGAAAGGTACTACCTGAGAATTCCGATTTTAAAATAGTTACTAAAACGTTAAATACCGAGAATCCCGAAGATCTGGAAAAAACCTTTAATTATTCTCTGAAAAGATTGAAAAAAAATTCAATATATGGACTATTGATTCACGAACCGGAACTATTAATGGGTAATAATGCAAACAAAGTATGGAAGAAATTATTAGCGCTAAAAAATGCAGGTTTAGTGGAAAAAATAGGAGTTTCTGTATATAGCAATGAAGAAATTGATACAATATTGGATAAATTTGATATCGATATAATACAAATACCCTTAAATATTTTTGATACAAGATTAATAAAGTCTGGTCACTTGAAAAAATTAAAAGATAAACAAGTTGAGATACACGTAAGGTCGGTTTTTTTAAAAGGGCTTTTGCTTAAAAATCCTCAAAATTTGCCGGATTATTTTAAAAATTATAAAAATGAATTAGAGACTTTTCATAAAGAATTAAATAAAATTAAAATAACTCCTGTTGAAGCGTGTATAAATTTTGTTAAAAACCATGAAGAAATTGATTATATAATTATCGGAGTAAGAACTAATAAACAATTCAGTGAAATATTTAATGCATATAATAAGAATTTTACTTTTGATTATTCCGGTTTTAATTTAAATGAAAAAGAACTTTTAAATCCAAAATTGTGGAAATTATAATAGGGTTAAATTATGACAGAAAGAAATAAAACAGAAAAACAATTAACAGTTCAGATTAATAAATCCAACTGCTCCCTTGAAACAAAAGAGAGAAAACAAAAATTTGACGAAGCCAGAGCAAAAGGCATAGAAGATAAATATCAGGAATACCGAAGTCAGTGGTCAGAAAACCCTAAAAATCAGGTTGTTTCAGGCTATCCTCTTAATGTTGACGTTGAATTATCTACAGCGTGTAACCTGCGATGTCCAATGTGCCCTATGCATTCAGAAAGTGCGGTAAATAAAGTTCAACAAAAGAAATTTATGGATGTTAATCTTTTTAAAAAAATCGTTGATGAATTAACCGCTAATAATGTGCCTGCGTTAAGGCTTAATTACAGAGGAGAATCTACTCTTCATCCACAGTTTGAAGAACTTGTTAAATATGCAAAAGAAAAAGGAATAATTGACCTTAACATGACCTGTAACGGTAGTCGTTTTATTGATAATGATCAATTTATAGAAGACGTTATTCCTTATATGGATTGGATAACATTTTCTGTGGATGGGATTTATGAAACTTTTGAGAGTGTAAGAAAGCCGTTGAAGTTTCATAAAATAGTAGAAATGATTAAACAAATTCAGGAATTTAAGAAAAAAAATAATCTTGTAAGGCCTGTAATCAAAATTCAATCCTGCTGGCCCAAAATCAAAGATACTTATGAAGAATATTATAATATTTTTTCAGAAATTGCTGATTCTGTTGATTTTGGAATTGAAAGAGAAGATACACCCGGCTGGTCTGATAATTTTGAAATGGAGAATAATTATGTGTGCTCAAAACCCTACCAAAGTTTAATTATTACCGTTGATGGGAGAGCAATCCCCTGTTGTGTAGATCAGAATATTTCATTTGAAGTAGGTGATGCAAATAATCAATCAATCAAGGAAATCTGGACCGAGTCTAAAATGCAATTATTGAGAAGGTCTTTTGATAACAAAAATTATATAAAGCTATGCAGGGATTGCGTTATGCTGAGAAAACACGCAGAACCTGAAGAATTAACTATTGGTGGTAGAAAAGTGTATGTTTCAACAGAATATAAGAGAAAAAATGATTAAAAATGATGATATGCAGAAAAAGCTTGATAAATTAGCGAAAAGATATAAAAATAAAAAAATTATTGCTTATGGGACAGGAACTCTAGCCTCCCAATTAGTTGATGAGTATGACCTTTCAAAATTAAATATTATAGGTTTTTCAAATAGCAGCTATTTTTACTATAAAGAACCTTTTAAGAATTACGAAACTTTTTCACCTGATGAAATAAAAGATTTAAAACCAGACTTAATATTAGTAACAGTCGCAGAGTTTAAGTATGTCAAGGAATTCTGGAAAAAGAAATTTCCAGAGTTTTTAAAAATAAAAAGAGAGCTAATAAATCCAAAATATCTCCTTAAAAAAAATATTACAAATAAAAATGAACTATTTCCAAAAAACACAAATGTAAAAAATTCATCTTTAAAAGAAATAGTTGAAACTATCTCTGAACTGGAAAAAGAGTTGGATTTGTTAAATTTATCTTTTTGCAATATTAAAATCTGGCAGGTTTCGAGGTTTAAGATATTTTTGACTTTATGTTCAAAATTAAATATTAGTCAACAACCTTACGAATTAACCAGCTCAAATTTTTTAAAAGAATTAATTAATGAAATTAATGAGCGTAAAAATGCTTGTTTATATTCTCCTTTCCGCAATGCAGGAAAAATTAATGCCTTAATCTATTCCAGTACAGAAAGAACTGAGAAAGGACGACTGGAAAATGTTTATATTGAACATTTAGTAAAAGAACTTGCTGAAAAGAATGTGCCCTATCACGTTATAATTGGTTATTCTCCTAAAATATACCAGATAAGTTTTTCCCGAAATATCAGCACCATGGATGCCTTCAAATCATATTTTAGAGATCATGAAAAACTTAGAATAAAAGAAACTAGATCTGAATTAACCCCCGAGTTTATTGAAAAAGTAAAGCATATAGAAACCAGAATCTTTGAAATATTTGGCGTCAAAATAGAGTTATTAAAATTATTTATAGACAAGAGTATAACTTTTATAGAAAAGTACATTTATTTTAAAAAACTGTTTAAAGAAAAAGAAGTTAAAGAATTATATATTGTTTGTTCTTATACTAATTATGAAATTATAAAAGCGGCTAAGGATCTAAATATTACAGTTATTGAGCTTCAGCATGGTGTTATGGAAAAGTATCTGATAGGGTATTATTACCCTTATTCCAAAAATCCAGAATATTTGCCTGATAAATTTTATAGTTTTGGAGAATATTGGTCGCAAAACGGATCTATTCCTGTAGATAAAGAAAATATAGTTAATTACGGTTTTCATTGCATAAGAAATGCTAAAAAAAAGTACGAAAATACCAAAAAAATAGAAAATCAAATTCTTGTGCTGTCTCAGTGGACGGTTAGAGGGGGGTTGTTGCAGTTAATTTTGGATAATATTGAAAAATTACAGGATTATCAAATAATACTTAAACTTCACCCAAGGGAACAGCACCTTATAAATGTTGACCCTTATCTGCTACAGCTGAAAAATTATCCAAACATTATAATTTCTAAAAATCAGCCGTTATATAAGCTTTTGGCAAGCTCAAATTATGTAATCGGCGTTTATTCAACCGCAATTTATGAAGCGATTGAATTTGGCTGCAAGCCCATATTAGCGGATCTTCCAGGGATTGAATACATGGAGAACCTTAAAAATACATATAAAATTCCCGTTTTAAGACAAGGTAGCGATAACATTCTAGATATTATTAACCAGGCAAACAAGATAAATGTTAATATTTCGAGTTTATTTTAAAATATTATAATAACTATTAGAAAGGTAATGGGATAAATGGAAAAAATTTATTCAATAATATTAGCATCAGGCAAAGGAGAGAGATTTGATTATTATAAACCTAAACAATTCATAAAAATTGCCGGAAAAACTGTGCTTGAGCATACCCTTGATATTTTTGAGAAAAATAATTCCATTGATGAAATAATACTGGTTATAAACCCGGAGTATAGGGCTCTAACAGAGCAGATTGTAATAAATAACCATTATAAAAAAATTACAAAAATTCTTAATGGCGGGGAAACACGAAAAGAAAGTTCTTTTATCGGAATTAACTCCATAAATGTTGATAACGCTAAGGTGCTCATTCATGACGCCGTAAGGCCTTTTGTTTCTGATAGAATAATCAATGAATGCGTTGAGGCGCTAGATAGGTTTGCTGCAGTGGATGTGGCAATAAAATCCGCTGACACAATTATACAGATTAACGACGAAAATATTATTGAGAATATACCTAAAAGAAAATATATGATGAGGGGGCAAACTCCACAGGCATTCAAGGTTAACTTAATAAAAAAAGCGCATGAATTATCAGCAAAAGAAGAAAACCCTGAATTTACTGATGATTGCGGACTTATTGTAAAATATAATCTTGCTGATGTTTATGTAGTTAACGGCGAAGAAACCAACATAAAATTAACTTATCCTGAGGATATTTTTCTTGCAGATAAGCTTTTCCAGATAAATAGCCATAAAGTACCTGAAAATGTGTCACTCAATGCTTTAGAAGATAAAATTATAGTTATTTTTGGCGCAAGTAGCGGGATCGGTAGCGATATATGCAAAATAGCCCGGGATTACAAAGCAATTGTTTATGGTTATTCTAGAAAAAACAATGTGGATGTTATTAATTATGATAACGTTCAAAATGCTTTAAAAGAGGTTTATGAGAAAGAAAATAGAATCGACTTCATTATAAATACCGCGGGTGTTCTTAACATAGGAAAACTCGAAGAACGGGATATAAAAAGCATTACAGAAGAAATAAACATAAATTATATTGGCGCAATTAATGTGGTAAAAGCAGGTATTGAGTATCTTAAACAAACTAAGGGGAGCTTACTGTTGTTTACTTCCAGTTCATACACAAGGGGTCGGGCACTCTATTCGCCTTATTCTTCATCAAAAGCCGCCGTTGTAAACCTTGCGCAGGCACTCGCAGAAGAATTTTTGCCGGACAATGTTAAAATAAACGTAATGAACCCTGAAAGAACCGCAACTGCCATGAGGTTCCAAAATTTCGGGAAAGAACCGGACGGCACGCTTCTCAACTCAGAAAAAGTTGCGATTGATTCATTAAAAACAGTTCTCTCTGATTTAACCGGACAAGTTATTGATGTAAGAAAATCAAGATCTTAATTTTTTATTACATATAACCATAATGCCTTAATTTTAATATCCAGAGCCCAGGTTTTTATAAGGTATTTGATAAAATTATTTTCCTGAATAGTTAGAAGTTTTTGCTTTTCGAATATATTTTCAAAATCTATTTTTTCTAGGTCCCAATTTTTGGATAATTCACGCATTTCATCAAAAAACTGTTTTAGTTCGCAATAACGGTGAAACCTGACTCCCCTCAACATAAGAGCCCTTTTAAAGCCAAAGCTAAAATAGCTGTAAGCCCTTGTATGATAAGTATGCTCCAATTCTTCGTACCTGTTTTGTTCGATTATAAAATCCTTTTGACGGTTAAAAACTTTTATAAGGTCTAAAAATTTGTTATTTATAGATCGGGTAACAGAAGAAGGGGTTGATAAGTTATAATAATAAAAGGGTTTAAAAACCAGAAGAACTTCCCTGCTGAGAATCATAGCCTGCCAGGTAAAAAGAATATCCGAGCCGTTATGTATATTTTTCGCAAAAAACAGATTATGTTTATGTAAAAAATCTTTTTTCCATAAGCCTGACCACACTGCATAAGAACAATTCTTCATTATTTCTTTTAAATTGTCCGTAAGTACAGCTTTCTTATTACATGTATTCGGGAAAGTAAAAGCAATAACAGTAGCGGTTCCTGCTTGTGTAACCTTGTAATTGTAGATTTTTATTACGTTGGGTTTATTATGTTCTTCAGCCTGCTTAACCAGCTCCTCGTACATTTCTTCGCTAACCCAGTCGTCAGAATCAACAAAGGAAATATATTCTCCCTGTGCTATTTTTATTCCTTTATTTCGGGCATCAGATAATCCTTGATTTGCCTGGCGGATTAGTTTTATCCTGGAGTCTTGCTGTGCATATTTATTAGCTATTTCAAAAGATTTATCCATAGACCCATCATCTATTAAAATGATTTCAATACCTGATAAAGTCTGATTTACTATGCTGTCAAGGCATTTTTCCAATGTGTTTTCTGCGTTATAAATCGGAATAATTACTGAAATTCGTGGTTTAATCATATTTTTAATATTTCTCTTAAAAACTCAATACGGTCTTTATTAACTAGCGGAGCTATTTTAATCCCGCTGTAGTCAATCTTAAGTGCTTCAATGAGGTAAATGGGATCAGGCAGGCCAACTAAAATAACATCAGGATTAATTTTTTTTATGTCACCTGGCTTAATCGCAGGATAACCATACAAGGTTTGAACATTCCCGGCTGTTTTATTTTTATCGGAAATACCAATAATGTTTAAACAGCTGAGATCATAATTACTATGTAGAACTTCATAAAAAGACCCGGCGCCATATATTAAAATCTTTTTATTTTTATATACTTTCGCCATTTTCTTTAATTGTTTTTCAAAATTAATTTTTTTTAAAAACTCTTCAAAGTATTGCATTTTAATGCCTTTAATCATCCTTTAGAATAATTATAATTTTCATTTGGAATAGCATATAATACAGTGTCCCACTGGCGTAACGTATAATGTTCTAATCGATAGGTATAATTATTTAAAATACTATCTAAATAAAGTGGTATTTCATATAAATGTTTATTTGTATGATATATGGAAATAGCAAGTTGTGGCCTATGATTGATTATTGTTTGCTTCCCTCCTTTTAAAGCTTCCATCTCTGCACCTTCTATGTCCATTTTAACGAAATCTATTTTATCAATGTTATTTTCTTTTACAAATTCATCGATAGAAGTAGCATCTATTTTTAAATCAGTACTGCTTTTACTAATTTTGCTGTCGGGATTTTCAGTTACTTTCCATCCATTAAACATAATCTGGGTTTTATTTGTCCACAATCCTTTCTGAATAACTGAGACTTTGTCCGATTTTTTGATGATAGTATCAAACGGTTCCTGTTTAAATTTTTCATATAGAGGTTCAAATCCGTATATATATTCGACGTTTTCAAAATAAGAGAGAAAGGACACCGTATTATTTCCAGCGCAAACTCCTGCTTCTATAACTTTTTTAATAGCTTTTTTGTTTATAAAATCAAGGTATTGATTATTTTTGTTCAGTTTAACACTTTGATAGATTTTTAAATCAGTAAAATTTTCTTCGGAAAGCCTGGCATTAACTATCAAATTATAAATTTTTCTGTCTTCATCGGAGAAGAGAAGGTTTTTAGTTTGTTCAAAAAAGGGAGTTAAAGCTTCTTTTTCCTTTATATCCATCAAATAGTTTCGGGTTGATTTATCAGCAAAATGGAGATCTGCAAATAAACAATATTTTTGGTAATCCAAAATAATATATCTGCGAATATTTAATTTTAATAAAAGTTGTTCGATTTCATTCCAGTAAGCAGAAGCGATTATTATAAAATCGTATTTTCCTTCAAGTGGTATGAGGTCTGATACTTTTATTACTTCTATCCCAGCAAGATTTTCGGTTTTATAGGTGTCAATATAGCATATAATTTCAATATCTTTTCTTGAAAGTTCAATGCCTTCTTTAAAAATTAATCCGGTCTTTCCTGCTCCATAAATACATATTTTACTGTCAGCAGGTATATCTTTTAATAAAGAAACCAGAAGATTATTTTTTAATTGATTTATAGTGTTATTCTCTGTCATTATAATTAAATGTTAAACTGTGTCCCACTTTCGGTCAAGGATTTTACTTATAATTGACTGTTATTAAAAAATAAAATATCATTGAATTTTGATGGGGATAGAATGTTAAAAAAGACATTATGTAAAATACAGCAGCCATTACTGTGGTACAAAATCTCAAGATTAAAAGCCGTTTACAAAAATAAAAGAATTGCTCTTTACGGGGCAGGGGTTTATGCGCGGGAAATATTCGAGAATTTTAACCTTTCCGGTTTAAATATCATAGGATGTATAGATAAAGATTTTGGTAAAAAAGGAACAAAAATAGCTGGATATGAAATATTCTTTTTTAATGAGATTGAAGCTCTTAAACTGGACCTAATAGTTATAACAACTACAAACCATAATAAAAATAAAATAATACCGCCTATTTTAGATTATATTAAAGAGAAAAATTTAAATTGCAGGGTTGTATATGATTTCAATTATGAAGTCTGGCCTGATGGAACAGAAAAATCCTTAAATCCGATTCTTTATATTTTTGATTGTTTACCTTCAATGCGTGATTTAGTTATGTGGGCAGCATGCACATTTTTAGCGGTTTTAATTCCTAAGAAAAGGAATTCAATCGTTTTTATAGGTAAGAGCGGCAGGCATTACCTGGATAATACTAAATATTTATATAATCACATTATAAGAAAAAAGAAAAAGTTGAATTTCAGCCTTTTAACAGAGGATAAAAGTACTTTTGAATTATTAAAAAGAAAGAATTTGCCTGTTAGTTTTTATCCTGATCTTAAAACAGCGTGGAAGCTATTGAGGGCGTGTATTGTAATTTTTTCTGATAGCCCGAATGATTCTCATATAAGCAAATACCACCTTTTATCCAAGACTAAACAAATACAGCTCTGGCATGGCGTAGGCTTTAAAACAATAGAACTTACGCACCCCGAAATAATTGAAAATATGAAATCAATAAAACACAGACAAACTTATTTTTTAAAACGCCGTTTTCCCAGATACGACCTGCTAAATTCAACATCAAAATTTTATACAGAAAACGTTTTTAAACCCGCATTTAATTATAAAAAAGTGATTGAAGGGGGGTATCCAAGAAACGATGTGCTATTCAGGGAAGCTGATGAGCTTGATTTGATTGGAATAGATACAGAAAATTATAATAAAATACTTGAAAGGAAAAATCAGGGTTATAAGGTAGTATTATATGCTCCCACATTCAGGGATGACCGTTCTGATCCTATTATTGATGGCATAATTAATTTAGAAAAATGGTCACAATACGGAGAAGAAAATAAAATTGTATTCGTATTAAAGTTTCACCCGATTCCAAATGCGGATTACGCTCAATTTAATAAATTTGAAAATATAATCATTTATAACAACGTAAAAGATATTTACCCTGTGTTAAAAAACATTGATCTTTTAATCACTGATTACTCTTCAATATATATGGATTATTTGTTGACAGATAAGCCTGTCCTGTTTTTCCCCTATGATTATGATAGTTATGTAACTAATAACAGGGCTATTCAGTTTAATTATAACTGGATAACTCCCGGCTCTAAGTGTTATAGCCAGAATGAATTTTTGCAGGAAATCAACAATATGTTAACAAGTAATATTGATAATTACCAGGAGAAAAGAATAGAAATAAAAAATTTGGCTTTTAAAAATCCTGATGGGAATTCTTGCGAGCGGATTTGGAATTATATTGAAGCTACATTCTTACATCAATATAATTGAATAAACTTTTTCCATCATTATATTACCTCTTGCACAATTACATATTTAAATTATTTGACCCAAAATTTTAGGCAATAATCCGCGGTTTAATCTTTTTAAACGTTCACCAGCAACTTCAAATAAAGGTCTTAAGGTTTTAGCCAGCTCAAAAATTAACGTGTTATTGTCTTTATTAGCTTCATCATCCATTATGGCATAAAACTCCATCAGCTCCTTATAAGCTAATAATAGGGAAAAATTCCACTTCTTGAATAGATCATTTTCAAGTTCATTAAATAAAATCAAGGACTTATTAGCCAATTGACCAACCTTAGCAGAGTTAATATATGGCTTTCTTAGCTCCTGTTCGAGATTTCTGATATTTTGAAGCCCTTTTTCTGTAACAGAATAAGCTTTTTGCACATCATTAGCAAATAATTTTAGCTGGTCCTGTATTTTGGAGTAGTTTGCTTTAACAGGGTCGGTTTCTGTTTGAATAATATTATCAAGAAATTCGTTTATATTCATGTTTAAAGTGTTTAATTCGCTTGCGATTTCACTTAAATCCCTGTTTTCAAAGCCATTTATTTGCGCACCGCCCGTAGAACAGTTAATTAATTTAATTTTGTGACCTCTGGCAAACTCCTCAAAATGATTTATAAATCCCGCATAATCAGGAGAACTTAGTAAAATTTCGCCATTTTGCCCTTTAACTTTAATCGAACCGGTTTCTTGTAACTTTTTTAGTTTCTTTTCAAAGCGTTCATTGTTTTCACACCCTTCACTCCAAAAACTACCTGAAGAGTAGTATTTCCCGTCAGTATAAGCTAAATCCTGCCCTGTCAGGATAATTGGGTTGCAGCCCATATTACAGGCTGTTAAAAGTGCCAAATGTGACACTGAACCTTTTGTCTCATAATTTTCCAATGAAAAATCGGAAAATTTAGCAACCCATCTTGATAGAAGGTCATTTTTACAATAAAATGTAAAGAATTTGTTTGGGTTAAGTTCCTCCAGAATCCTCATATAGGCTACGGGATGAGTAATTATATTTGTATTTGAATGATCGTAGTTATTAATGGTGTATAAAAAGTTACCGGCATCTATGTAAAATGTAAAATCTGGAATAATTCCAGCTAACATCAGTTTTTTATAAGCTACATTTACACAAAAAATGATAAATTTTTCCCTATTTTGCTTTATTATATCTATGTTTTTATCTAATGACGGCCCTGCTGATATAATAAGTGCTGCTTTATCCTTGAATTTACCTTCCAGTATGCTTAATGCGTAGTCAGGTTTGTCTGTTCTAAGCTTGTAAAGGCTATTTCTTAGCCAGGGCCAGGACATTTTAGATAATGTTGTGAAATTTGATTGTAAAGTAGCAACAATGGCAGGCAGTTCAAAGTTTAAATTCTTGATGAGGTCAGGATAAAGTAAATCCGAGGATTTTAGCTTTAAAACATTAACATTATCATTAAATCCGTACACTTTAGCCAAAGTACTGCTTAATTCATCTATTGTATTTGTAATAAACACTCGTCCACTCTGGAGTTCCTCCTTAAAATCAACAGCCTTAAGCGTAAATTCTGATATGTTTTCATTTGATTCATGTACAATAATTCTGCATTTTGAGCTGATAAATACTCTTTTTAGCAGGTAACCTAAGCCTAGCCCTATTATTATTACTATGTTTTTTGAAGTCAGGTTTTTTATTTTTTGAAATTCAGTCATTGCTTCCTGCTGGGGGTTATTATTACAGTGAAGCGGGATTCCGTTATAAATCAGGTTTACATCTCCTGAGGCTGCGTTTACAAGTTCAAATTTAGTCATTTTTATTCAATTCTATTTATTATTTCCTTTAAAAATTTAATGTATTCAGGTGCTGTTCTGTTTATATGGATAAAAGTTGCGCTTAAGTATTTAAATAGGTTATTTAAATTTTCATCAGTATTCTCAAAATCACGGAATAGATTATCTGCTTTTAAAAAGTAATTGATGTATAGATTTTTTAAGAAAACATTGTTATAAAGAACTTCTTTTATAACAAAGTAATTATTCTTTATTGTTTTTAAATTTTCAGCAAATTTTTCCGGGTTTTCTTTAAATAAATTGTCCATGTCCCTGTCGTATAAGTGACTATAATTTGTTCTTGTATTTATGAAGTCCTCTCTTAGTTTTTTCTCTTCAGCGTTTAAGGAAATATTATTTAAATTTTTCATAAATATATTTTTATGTGAGTTTTGATAAAATAGCGTGATTTGTTCGTATTCATTAATCGTATCAGGGTTAAAACAGAATAATATGTTATTTTTAACAGTATTTGCTATTAAATCCCTCACCTGGTAATAATTTTTAATGATTCCTCTTAACTCATTTAAAACAGCGCCTTTTCTTTTCTTTAAATCCGTGCTATCTAGCATTAAGGCATTCCAAGGTAGTTCTTTATCAATATCTTCAGCTGTGTATTTTTCAAGAGATTCTTTTAAAGATATATGCTCAAATCCGTTTAAATACGCGCCTCCTTCCGTTGAGTTAATAAGTTTAATTTCCGAGCAGAGTTTTTGAGCTATTTCCTCAAAGTACACAATAAATAGTATGAGGTCGCTTCTGCTGAGGACTTTACCGCCATTATATCCTCTAACATAGTATAAATCCTTATTTAACAGTTCAACGTGTCTTTCGATCTTTTGATCATCAGCATCCAACTCGTGTTTTAGTTTATCTATGTCAGAAACATTTATTTTTTTCGAATTATCGAGTTCGTAACTGCCATAAACAGAATCTTTGGAATAGCATTTGTTATCAGTATAAGCCAGGTCTTGCCCAATTAGGATAATTTTATCTGTACCCAGCATTTTAGCGGAGTAAAAGGCTATTATTGAAACAGTGCCCGCTGATTCGTACTCATGTAGCGGCACTTGCAGCGTACTGCCTAACCACTGACAGGCAGCATCCTTATTTATATAGTAATTCAGGAAACATTTTGGTTTTAAATCAAAGACTCCATTAAACACATTGGTTGCGGTAATAAGCTTGAGGTCGGCCATTTCAGGCACGTTAAAGTGTATTTTAGTATTAGGGCTTATTTCAATAGCCACCACAAAATCGGGCATAATGTCGTGTTTTAGGACTGTTTTAAGCGCTGTACTAACGCAAAAAATAACTACCTTATCTCTATAAGGTTTTAAATCCTGGATGTTTTTATCTAAAGACGGGCCTGCTGAAATTATGACGGCTGTTTTGCCCTTATACTTGTTTTTAAAGACGTGTAAGTCCTGATTTTCTATAACGTTCGGAACGTTATTAAATAAACATAAAGTCCATCTGGCCCCTTTTTTCATTAAATTGCTGTAATTAGACTGATAAACGCCATGGATTTTTTCTATCTGGTCTTTAAATTCCTTGATTTCAGCTATATTTGCATTTTCATAATAATTTACAGGAACAAGGTTTAAAGTGTAATCTTTAAAGAATAATTCAAGGTAAGCTGCCCGTACATCCTCATAATTATTGGTTATTTTGATGTTTTTATTTTCTAATTCCTCGGAAAAGTCCACTAATTCCAGCGCAATCCTCAGTGTTTCCAAGTCTGGCTCAAAAACTATGATTTTCCCTTTATATCTTTTTGCGAATTCTTTTAATAAGTAGCCCAGACCCAGTCCATACATAACTGTAATGCTTTTGTTAGTTTTGTTCTCAATTTTGTTGCATTTTTCAAGTGAGTTCCATACCGGATCAAGTCCGTCATCAAAAGGAATTCCATTTTTAAACAATATAGAATCACCTGATTTAGCCTCTTTTATTTCATAATTTCCTTTTAATTCAGCTATATCGGATATTTTTTGCGATAAATTCCTGTTATATTTTGATATAAGTTTTAAATTCTTCGCCAGAACATTATTTTCCATGGGATTATTATAGCAATATTTTCAGAAAGGGTAATAATGTTAAGGCTACACCACGAAAAGATTGGTAATCTCAAACTTATTTACGTCAATTAACCCTTTATCAGTAATTTTAATTTCAGGTATAACAGGCAGTGACAGGAAAGCCATTTGCATGAAAGGGTCTTCAACAGCGCATCCTAGCTGTTTTAATATAGCGGAAAGGCTTTTTATCTTATCAACAACAAAACTCGCGCTTTTGTCTGAAATCAAGCCCGCTATCGGTAATGGAAGCTTTTCCAGGACTTTTCCGTTTTCTACAATGACTTTTCCGCCCTGCGACTTAACAAGCTCAATCGCAGCCTGGCACATATCCTTATTATTTGTACCAATAACTACCATGTTATGGGAATCATGCGCAATTGTAGATGCTATAGCTCCGCTCTTTAATCCAAAGCCTTTTACAAAACCTTTACCCATGCTTCCGCTTGCGCTATGTCTTTCTATAACTATAATTTTGAGGACATCATTCTCTAAATTACTTTCTGCATAGCCATCTTTGACTATTATATTTTCTACAGTCATGTCAGTTATAAGCTGTTGAGGCCTTATATTAATGGTTTTAACCCTGTCGGATTCTGCCTTAATTTTAAAATCATCAGGTTCAATCCATTTAACGTTTACAGACCTTCTGACATTTGGGATCTCATAATTAATATCTTCCTGCAAGAATATGCCATTTTTAGCAACTAGTTTACCGCTTTTAAATACCATTTCCGGTTTAAATTCTGTAAGATCCTCAAAAATCAGCATGTCTGCAATATAACCCGGTGCAATTGCGCCTTTATTTGGTATTTTAAAATATTCGGCAACGTTTAGTGATGCCATTTGTATTGCAGTAATTGGAGGAATGCCGGATTTAACGGCCCTTCTTACCATTGAGTTTATATGGTCGTATAAGTCCAGCGGACACCTGTCATCAGTTACAAAAAAGCATCTTCTTGAGGTGATTTCATTTATTAGCGGTAAAATACTATCCAAATCTTTTGCAACTGTGCCTTCTCGGATCATTATGTGCATGCCAAGCGCTAGTTTTTCTTTTGCTTCTTCGACATTGGTACATTCATGGTCGGATTTAATCCCTGCTGCAATATATGCGCATAGATCCTGGCCTTTTAATGCGGGGCAGTGGCCGTCCATTATCTTGTTTTTAGCTAATTTTAATTTTTTTATAACTGACTCGTCGTTATTTAAAACCCCGGGGAAATTCATCATCTCCGCCAGGCCGAGAATCCATGGCTGGTCTACAATGAATGAAAGTAATCCCGCATCGAGCTGTGAACCGGAAGATTCCAGGTTTGTCGCAGGAACACAGGATGGAAGCATAATATACACGTCTAAAGGGATTTTTTCGGTAGTTTCCTTGATAAAACTTATCCCCTGCAAGCCCAAAACGTTTGCTATTTCGTGGGGGTCAGCTATTATACTTGTTGTTCCTGTTGGGACAACAGCTTTCGCAAATTCATGAGGCAACAACATTGAGCTTTCTATATGAATATGCCCGTCTATAAACGAAGGAGACAGGTATTTACCTTCAATGTCAATTTCTGTAAGCCCGCATAAGTCTTTTCCAATTGAAACAATTATATTGTCTTTTATTGCAACATCATTTTCGTGAATTTCACCGGTAAAAACATTAAGTATTTTTGCATTTTTGAGGACAAGATCAGCTTTTTTAATTCCTCTTGCAACATTTATGATTTCTGTTAGTTTTTCCATAATTGTAATTTAAATATCCAGATTACTTACATACTCTTTAATTTTTTGTACAAAATTCTTTGCTGATTCTAAATCTGATAATATGTCTTCCCTGTTTGGTTTCCAGGAAAATTCATAATCACTTTTTCTCCTACTCTCAAAAGCTTCTTTATATATTTCAAAAAACTCATGAGAAAAAACATTTTCCTCATAAATAAAAGTTTTGTTAAACCAGCCAAGAAGTTGCCCATGTTTAGAAGTTACAAAATTTCGATAATATCCTAAAGCCAAAACTGAATAAAAAATAGCATAATAAATTCTATTTTGTGCAGTAGTTAACATATTATTATCAATATTGATTTTTGCGCTTAAAAGTGCTTCATCAGCTTTTTCAAAAGATTGTCTAATTAAAATATCTTTATGCTGCTTCATAAAATTTACCTTTACCTACTATTTGTTCATAGTGATAAGGATTTTGCTTCAGTTCTTCAATTGTCATTGGATGCAAATCAAGAATTAAATCGTATTTATATTCTAACCATCCGACTATACGCCAGATTTTCATTCTTTTATCTCTGTCAACATGCTTGAATATTGCAATTAAATCAACATCGCTATCTTCTTTAAAATCGCCTCTCAAACGGGAACCGTATAAATAAACGCCTTCAAAATCGTCAAATGCATTTGAAAGTTTATTGTTTAATTCTTCGATTATTTGATCAAGCATCTCTAAATATCCAAATTGCTGACATACATTGCGTTAGTTTCAATGAATTCCCGTCTTGGCTCAACTCTTTCACCCATCAGGGTATCAAAAAGCTGATCACATACGATAACATCATCAATATCAACCTTTAAAAGCGTCCTGGTTTCAGGATTCATGGTTGTTTCCCACAGTTGCTCAGGCATCATTTCGCCAAGCCCTTTAAACCGTTGAATACTAATGCCTTTTTTTCCTCTTTCATCAACCAATTTATAGATATCGTTGAATGATTGGATCTGAACGTCTGTCTTATCATCAATAATAAGCTGAAGACTTCTGCCTTCCTCAATCAGGAAGTCGGTTATCTGAGGATAAGACTTTTTAAGCCTGTTGTATTCAATACTGTTTAACAGTGGTGCGGTAATAACTGCCGGTTCTTCTTCATCTTCCACATAAACAAGAATGCAGTTCTTGCCTATTTCAGGGTTTGGTTTTACCTTGGTTTTTATATTTACGTGGTGTTTATTGCAGTATTCGTGTAACAGAGCTTCAACTTCTTCGAGCTGTTCAATTGTTTCAAACTGCTCAACTTTTGCATCAGCTCTGATTAAGCCTCTGATAACCATTTCATGAATTCCGTCAATTACAGGATTATCGAAAGAACGGTAATAACCTGACATATTTCCTATAAGTTTTACGAGTTCATCTCCACTGCAGGATTTATTTCGTGCCCAGTCAAAAAGAACAAGTCCGTTTATGCCTCTTTCAGTTAATACTTTATCAAGTGTCCTATTATCATAAATATATTGTGATTGTTTGCCGATAGTGAGCTTATAAAGTGGCGGTTGTGCAATATGAATATGTCCATTTTCAATTAAAGGCTTTGCATACCTGAAAAAGAATGTTAATAAAAGTGTTCTGATATGTGCTCCGTCAACATCAGCATCAGTCATGATAATAACCTTGTGATAGCGGAGTTTATCCATTTCAAACTCCTCTTCATCTTTGCTGATGGTTATGCCCAAAGCCTGAACAAGCGCCTGGATTTCGGTATTGCCGTAAAGTTTGTCGATTCTTGCTCTTTCAGCGTTTAAGATTTTACCCCTTAAAGGAAGTATGGCCTGAAACATTCTGTTTCTGCCCTGTTTTGCACTGCCTCCCGCGGAATCGCCTTCTACAATGTAGATTTCGCACTTATCAGCTTCCCTATTGCTGCAATCTGCGAGCTTACCGGGAAGTGTTGAATTTTCAAGAACGCTTTTTCTTCTTGTCAGTTCTCTTGCTTTTCGTGCTGCTTCTCTTGCCCTTGCTGCCTGGATAACCTTTAATATGATTGTTTTTGCACATTTGGGGTGGAGCTCAAGCCAGTCCTGTAAATATTCACTCAAAACGCTGTTAACTATACCCTGCACCTCACTGTTACCGAGTTTTTCCTTAGTTTGTCCTTCAAACTGCGGATTCGGGATTTTAACGCTGACAATTGCTGTTATGCCTTCTCTTACGTCATCGCCTGTAAGGTTTTCTTCATTTTCTTTTATAATGCTGTTTTTTCTGGCATAGTCATTTATAACACGTGTAAGCGCATTTCTGAACCCTGTCAGGTGCGTGCCACCGTGCTCAGTGTTTATATTATTGGCGAAACTAAGTATTGTTTCGCTGTATGCGTCTGTATATTGCAGCGCAACTTCTACCTGAGTGTCATCTTTGTTTATATCTGTGTAAAAAATACTTGGATGAATCGCTGTTTTGTTTTTATTCAAAAATTCTACGTAGCTGGCAATGCCGCCTTCATATAAGTAAATTTCTTCAGACTGGGATTCTTCATCTATTAAAACAATTTTCAGGCCTTTATTAAGGAAAGCCATTTCTCTAAGTCTTCTTGAAATAATATCCTTATCGACTTTTGTTGTTTCGGTGAAAATTTCCCTGTCAGGCCAGAAAGTAGTTTTTGTACCGTTTTTGTCGGTTGGTCCGACCTGCATGACAGGTGATGTTGGATCTCCTCTAAGGTAAGCCTGCTTGTGCAGCCAGCCGTCTCTGGAAACTTCAACAATCATTTTCTCAGATAAAGCATTTACAACAGACGCACCAACGCCGTGAAGCCCGCCGGAAACTTTATAACCGCCATCTCCGAATTTTCCTCCGGCATGGAGTACTGTATGTACTATTTCCAGGCAAGATTTCCCGTCACAATCATCTTTTGTATCGACAGGAATACCTCGTCCGTTATCCTCAACCATTATGCTGTCATCTTTGTTTATTGTAACCCTTATTTCATTACAGTATCCGGCTAATGACTCGTCAATTGAGTTATCAACAATTTCATATACTAAATGATGCAGGCCTCTCTGGCTTGTTGAGCCAATATACATACCGGGTCTTAGTCTTACAGCTTCCAAACCTTCTAAAACACGAATATTATTAGCATTATAAAGGTTAGTACCATTTTCTGCCATATTTGTCACAGTTAAATCCTTATTAAACCTTATTAAAATTTTACAATAATATTATAGCACTAAGATTAAGCACTTTCTTGGCTGGTAGTTTCGCCTGCCTCTGCCGCTTCTTCTGCTGCTAATTGCTCAAGTGACTTTGGTGTGGCCACTTTCACTATAAATGTTTTGGAATTCTCAATTGGTTTAACACCTTTAGGATAACTTACATCTGCGACTGTGATAGTATCTTCAAGATTTTTTAATTTTGAAAGGTCAATCTCAATTGCTGAGGGGATATCTGCCGGTAAGCATTCCACTTCCATTTCTGTAATGTTTGTTATTAAGTCGCCTCCAGCTTTCACTGCAGGAGATTCTCCTACAAATTTAATAGCAACTGTAATTCTAATTGCTTCGTCGGCTCTTATGTGCTGGAATTCTACATTTAATAAATTATCATTAATAGCTTTTACCTGTACTTTTTTAACAATAGTGCTATAAATTTCCTTGTCTACTTTTAATTCAAAAATAGCATTTTTATCTTTTTTGTATGTAGTAGCAAACTCTTTGGAATCCAGTTCCAAAGAAACAGAATCCATTCCTTTACCGTATAGGGTAGCAGGAAGTTTACCCGAGCTTCTTAGTTGTCTAGGGTTTAGTGAATTATTCCTTGTTTTTGCAGTTAATTGACTCTTCGACATTATTATCTCCTTTATAATTTTGCATATTTTATTGCTAGGCATAATTATATGGCAAACATAAGGGAGATACAAAATATTTTTTAAAATGCCAAGTCAATTAACGCTAATAACAATAAAAACCCTGTAAATTCCATCCGCCTCACCTCTTTGTTAATAATTTTTAATTTTTTTGTGATTTATCTGATATTTGAAGCATTCTTTTATGATTCGTGCTGAATCCGCTTCACTGATAGATGTAAATGATAAAGCTGTCAGGTAATAAATTTCATCTCTTAATTTTACTTTTTGAGAATAAACAACATCATTTCTGGTTTCCACCGGTTTATGATTTTCATCATTCAAGTATATTTTACATACAATGTCAAAATAGGTTTCCAGAGGTTGTTTGTGGAAAAATGCTATTCCGCTTCCGCTTATGTTTTTTGTGACAGCATAGAATGCTTTTTTTTCTATATAGCTTTTGTCAAGATAACAATTAACCTCTACCCTGAGTTTCATGGGCATCCTGACGTATTCACGTCTTTCAAGCACTCTGGTATTATGTGGAAAGCTTAATTTTATTCCGGGTTTATTACCCAATTCTTTACCTATTACTACGCATTGAGCAATAAATATTCCATCATTTCGAGGAAAAATAAGATTTACTTCCAAATTATCCTGTATATTACAAGAAACCCCACTATTATCAGGTGGTGAAATCAATAAATAATCGTCTTCAACAGCTTTTATATAACTATCCAGCTTATGATAATTATCATTTTCATCCACAAATTCAATTTTAAAAGGAGCTAACTCCCTGATATATGTGTTAATTTCTTCCGACATTAATCCAACATATTTTCAAGTATTTCTGCTCTTCGTTCGCTTAATTCTCTATTGTACAGATTATTTCTTCTAATATAATTCCTGAGCGCTTCTCTAATGAGTTCGCTTCTTGTGCGCTGCTCAGAATTTGCTACACTATCTATTCTTTCCAGAAATTCATCCGGCATTGAAATTAATACCTTGGCCATAAAAATCTTCTCCTTTTTTACCTCTCAATTATATATTATAGCATTCTAAATTATATTTTCTAAATTTTTAATGAATTCTTCAAAATTATTTTTGCAATCTCGCTTTTAAGCATTTTGCCTGTTGTTTGGATGTCGTTGTTTTCCTTATTTATTATTATGACTGAATTATAATCACTTTCAAATCCTGATTCAGGGCCTGAAACATCATTGGCAACAATAAAATCCAGATTTTTACTCTTTAATTTCTTTACTGCATTTTCTTTAAGGTTTTCTGTTTCTGCGCAAAATCCTACTACTGTTTGTGAAGGGGATTTGATTTTAGTTATTTCACTTAGAATATCAGGATTTTTAACTAATTCAATATTTATTTCTTCCTGGTCAATTTTCTTAATTTTATTTTGTGAAAATTCTTTTACTTTATAATCAGCGACCGCAGCAGCCATGATTAGCATGCCAAAATCAGGAAATTCTCTCATCACGGCATCACGCATTTCCTGAGCGCTTTCAACAGTAATTACTCTATAAGGTTTATCTGTTTTAAAAGTTGAGATAAGACAGACTTCAGCGCCATAATTCCAGGCCGCATCCGCAATGGCAACGCCCATTTTCCCTGAGCTGCGGTTTCCGATAAACCTTACCGGATCAATTGATTCTTTTGTGCCACCTGCTGTGACTAATATTTTTTTACCTTTTAGAATTTGTTTATCCTGAAATACTTCGCATATTTTATTAAATATTTTATTTATATCAGCAAGCCTGCCCACTCCTTCATAACCGCATGCCAAGTCGCCTTCTTCAGGGGGAATTAAAGAAAAACCTGCATTTTCAAGTTTTTTTACGTTTTCCTGTACAAATTGATTATTCCACATATTACAGTTCATAGCCGGGGCAAGTATTATCTGCTTATTAAATGCAGCAACAAGTGAAGTCAGGAGATTGTCACAAATTCCGTTCGCTATTTTCCCTATAGTATTTGCAGAAGCAGGCGCAATAACAAATAAATCCGCTTCATCAGCAAGATTTATGTGTTCCGGCTTCCAGTCAAACCCATTAAATTGCTCAGTATAAACTGGGTTTTTAGTCAAAGTTCTCAGTGTTGTTTCAGTAACAAAATTCTTTGCATTCGGGGTTAATACCGTTTTAACATCAGCGTCAGCTTTAACCAGAAGTCTTATTAATTCGCAAACTTTGTATGCAGCGATACCGCCGGTTATTCCAATCAGTATTTTTTTATTCGTCATTGCCATAAATTACCTTCTCCAGTTCAGAATACGCTGGGCTCAGATACTTGTTTATTATAATGTAATCAAACTTATTTTTTTGATTTAATTCGCTCTGTACAATAGCCAGTCGTTTTTGAATTTCCTCTTCTGATTCTGTTTTGCGTTTGAAAAGTCTGGATTTTAGTTCTTCCATTGAGGGGGGCTCAATAAAAATTAAAATAGCAGTGTTCATTTTTTCTTTAACCTGAAGTGCACCCTTAACATCAATTTCTAAAATGACATCTTTGCCTTGATTCAGGTTTTCTTCTACAAATGCAGTGTCTGTGCCGTAACAATTACCTGCAAATTCAGCCCACTCTAGAAATTTCCCCTTTTCTACCCTGTCGAGGAATGTTTCTTTTTTAACGAAAAAATAGTGTTGCCTGTTAATTTCCCCTGGGCGGGGCTTTCGGGTTGTAGCAGAAACAGAGAGTATAATTTCAGGGTGTTTTATTTTTAAAAGGTTAACCAGTGTACCTTTCCCCACTCCTGACGGTCCTGATATAACGAACAATTTACCTTTTTTTTCCTGATCCATAAGCATATTATATGATAAATTTTTATTGTCTAATATAAATAAAAAGAGTTAATATTATTAAATGATTAATTACCTAAAAGGACAGCTTATCTCGAAAGTCGAAGACAGCCCGACCGGCTGTAATATTACTGTTGAAGTAAACAATATAGGCTATTTGATTTTCACAAATAAAAGAGTTATCGCTTCACTTCCGAATGAAGGTGAAAATGTTACTATCTACACTTCTTTAATACACAGGGAAGATTCCATGTCACTCTGTGGTTTTGATTCAAGAGAAGACAGGGATTTATTTAACCTGTTAATAACTGTTTCAGGTGTTGGAACGAAAGCTGCTTTGGCAATAATGGGGGAACTTAGCGCGTATGGTGT
The DNA here is from genome assembly GCA_001784565.1 of Candidatus Melainabacteria bacterium GWF2_37_15. Classification (GTDB taxonomy): domain Bacteria; phylum Cyanobacteriota; class Vampirovibrionia; order Gastranaerophilales; family UBA9971; genus GWF2-37-15. Next base: position 27,082 of record MFRL01000090.1, on the reverse strand, counting down.
TGTAAACGCTGTTTTGACTCACGATGACAAGGCTATTTCAAAGGCAAAGGGCGTTGGTCCAAAACTTGCAGCGAAAATAATACTGGAATTAAAAGATAAAATGACCGGCTGGAGAACCAGGGTGCCTGCTAAAGTAGCTGATTCAGTTATAACACCAGAAACAGAAGAAGCTGAAACTGTTCTATTGTCCCTGGGTTATACAAAAAATGAAGTGTCAGAAGCTTTAAAAAGAACTCCAAATAAAAATGATACAGAAGAAATCATAAGAATTGCCCTGCAATGGCTGGCAGCACAATGAGGTTAAGAGTTTATGAAAATAATAGCTGTAATTGGATTGGGACTTATTGGCGGATCAATACTTAAAGGGCTTAAAAATAAAGGATATAATCTTGTCGGAACTTCAAGAAACCCGGAAACAGTTAAAAAAGCTTTAGAGCAGGGTCTTATTTCCGGCACGTCAATTAATGAAGCGGATGTGATATTTATTTGTACGCCTATAAATATAACTATAGATACAATAAAAGAAGTAGCAAAAACAGCAAAACCCGATGCAATAATAACGGATGTGGCAAGTATTAAAGGGTTTATTATGGATTTTGTGAATGAAAACTCTTTGCCCATTAATTTTATTGGTGGCCATCCTATGGCAGGTACCGAGCATAAAGGGCTTGATGCTTCATTTGCAACACTTTTTAATGAGGCAAAATGGGTATTAACACCTTCAAAACAAACTTGTTCTAATGATATGCAGACTCTTGAGCAAATCATAAACGAGCTGGGTGCGAAAGTAATCATTGCTGATCCGTATGAACACGATAAAGCAGTTGCGCTTATCAGTCATATGCCATTATTTCTAAGTCAGACGCTTCTGGGGTTTGTACAGAACCATACAAATTCTGAACTTGCTCTGGAGCTTGCAGCTAGCGGATTCAGGAGCATGACACGTCTTGCACATACCAACTCTGAGCTCGCAGCAGATATCCTGTCAGGAAACAAGGCAAACGTGCTGGAAACATTGGAAGAATTCATCAAATATCTAAAAAATAAAGGAGCAGACTATGGAGCTGTGTAAAAGCTGTCACGCAGGATGCTGTAGAAGATATAACCCTGTAATATGGGGCAGCGATATAATACGGATTTGTGAAGCGTTGAACGTTGATATATTCTTCATTCTCTCTGTTATAAAGGTTGATAAGGAAAAGGCAAAGCAGCTTGAGAATATTGAGCCAATATTTATATTTACGGACACCGGTGAAGAGCTGTATTTTGAACTTACTTTGAAATATGAAGAAAGCAAATATTTCCCGGGTTCGTCGAAATGTATGTTCTTGCGTGAATGGAACGCAAAAGAGCTGGGTTCAGAAGAATTATCAGGCATTATAAGTCGATGCAGCATTTACAGTATCAGGCCAATTAATTGTAGAGCGTGGCCTGTGGGATATGATGCCCAAAGAGATCAGGTAATACTAAAAGATCCTCACCTTGTGTTTGAAAAAGAGCATAAGCGGGTAAATGAAAGTCCTGCTTATTCTTTATGCTCAAGAGAATTAAAACATGAAGACTATATGATGAATGAAGAAACCATGGCACAAAATGCTATTATAAATCATTATGAAATGGAGTTTTTTATAAAACTGGCACATAAATGGAATCAAAACCCTGATGTATCAGACAATTTCTATAAGTTTTTAGTAAAAGAATACAATAATAGAATTGAGTATATTAAAGGAGAAGCGGTTAATGGAGCAATGTAAAACCTGCCAGGGGGGGTGCTGCCGCAGATATAACATTCATCTCTGGGGCAGTGATATAATAAAGATTTGTAATGCCTTAAAGGTGGATATAAGTTTCTTTACATACGCTTATCATATAGAAGAAGATAAAATAGAAAATTTAAAAGGCAAAGATCCGCTGTTTATTTTTACAGACAGCGGAAAAGAAGAATATTTTATACTTATTTTAAAATCTAATGAAAGCAAATATTACCCTGACACGTTAAAATGTATATTTTTACAGGAATGGAGCGCTGATGCGCTTGGATCTGAAGAATTATCGGGCATAATCGGTCGATGTGGAATTTACGGCATAAGGCCGGTAACTTGCAGGGCATGGCCAGCGGGGTATGAGGAAGAAACACAAAATATCGTGATAAGAGACCCGCATTTGATTCTTGAAAAGAAGCATAAAAGAACAAGTGATAGTCCTGCTCTTGATATATGTAAAAATACCCTGACTCATCAGGATTACATCAACTTTGAAGCGCAATATATTGAGGATTCTATAATTAACCATCATGAAAAACAGTTCTTCCTCAAAGTTGCTGAAAAATGGAATAAAAATCCAGATATATCAGATAATTTCTATAAATTTTTAGTTAAAGAATATAATAATAGAATTGAGTATATTAAAGGAGAAGTGGTTTATGGAACTGTGTAAAGCCTGTCATGCAGGATGCTGCCGCAGATATAACCCTTATCTCTGGGGCAGTGATATTATTAGGATCTGTAATACCTTAAAGGTTGATATCAATTTTTTTACTTCTGTTAGAAAAGTAGAGGGTGAAGAAATTGAGCAGTTAAAAGGTAAAGAACCTATGTTTATATTTACAGATAGCGGGCAGGAAAACTACTTTGTACTTGTAATGAAATTCAATGAGAGCAAGTATTACCCCGGCACGTCAAAATGTATGTTCCTTCAAGAATGGAGCGCTGATGCGCTTGGTTCAGAAGAATTATCAGGCATAATCGGTCGCTGTGGAGTTTATGGCATAAGACCGATTAACTGTAGGGCATGGCCCGCTACTTACGATGAAAATGTAAGAAATGTTGTTATACAGGACCCGCATCTTATTCTTGATAAGAAACACAAAAGAATTACTGATGACCCTGTGCAGGATATCTGCTCCAGGCCAATGACTCACGAAGATTACAGTATGTATGAAGCTCAGTATGTTGAAGATGCCATAATTAACAATTATGAAAAGCAGTTTTTTATCAAAGTTGCCGAAAAATGGAATAAAAATCCTGCCGTGTCGGATAAGTTTTATGAGTTTATCTTGAAGGAGTATAATAACAGGATCGAGCATATTAAGGAAGCAAGCAAATGATAAAAATAAACCTGCCTCACGGTAATTCCGTTGAAATAGAATCAAATGAAAATAAAGAGCTGAACTATAGCGACAGGGAAGCACTTGATATATTGCGGCATACTACTGCGCACGTAATGGCGCAGGCAGTGCAGAGGCTTTTCCCTAACGCTAAAATAGCTATTGGCCCAACAATTGAGAATGGTTTTTATTATGATTTTGATATACCTGACCATTCCCTGAATATGGACGATCTGCCTAAAATCGAAGAAGAAATGCAGAAAATCATCAAGGAAAACCAGAAGGTTGAAAAGCAGGTAATAAAGAATGTTCAGGAACAGCTAACGGATTTTAATCTAAGAGGTGAGGTATATAAGGCTGAACTACTTATGGAATACGCCCAGCAAAATCCCACACTTTACGTTTGCAGTGTGGATGGAAAAGCTGTATGGAATGACTTATGCCGTGGGCCGCATATACCTGAAACAAAATATATTAAGGCTTTTAAATTATTAAACACAGCAGGAGCATATTGGAGAGGCGACGAAAAGAATAAAATGCTCCAGAGGATTTATGCTACAGCGTTTTGGGCAAAAGATGATCTTAAAGCTTATCTTACTTTCCTTGAAGAAGCAGAAAAAAGAGACCATAGAAAACTATCCAATCAGCTTGAATTATTCAGTATAAAGGATGAAGTTGGGCCGGGGTTGGTTTTATGGCACCCTAACCTTGCTTTTGTGCGAGAACAGATAGAAAACTACTGGCGTTCTGAACACAGAAAACGTGGCTATGTGATAGTTAACACCCCGCATATTGCCAAGAAGCAGTTGTGGGATATATCAGGGCATACAGGGTTTTATGATGACAATATGTATTACCTTAATGTGGAAGAGGATAAAGATTATGTGCTCAAGCCGATGAATTGCCCCTTTCATATGCTAATTTATAAATCCAGAAGATATAGCTACAGAAATTTACCAATACGAATGGCAGAACTTGGAACAGTTTACAGGAAAGAACGCTCCGGAACCCTGCATGGGCTTTCTAGAGTACGTGGTTTTACACAGGACGATGCGCATATATTTTGTACTCAAGACCAATTTGTCAGTGAAATCCACAATGTGATTGACCTGGTTGACTATACAATGAAGATTTTTGGCCTGACATATGAGGTTGAATTGTCCACAAGGCCTGAAAAATTTGTAGGTGAAATAGAAAACTGGGATAAAGCTGAAGCAGGCTTAAAGCAGGCACTTGAGCAAAAAGGCATTGAATACCAGATAAATGAAGGCGACGGCGCATTTTATGGCCCTAAAATAGACTTCAAACTCAAGGATGCAATCGGCAGGACATGGCAGGCAGCCACTATCCAGCTTGATTTCAACCTGCCTTCAAGGTTTGACCTTAAATACACTGAAAAAGACGGCAGCCTGCAGACACCGGTTATGCTCCACAGGGTAATTTTTGGTTCTATGGAGCGGTTTGTTGGTGCATTAACAGAGCATTACGCCGGTGCTTTCCCACTATGGCTCGCTCCGGTTCAGGCAGTACTTATTCCTATTGCTGATAGACATATCGAATTTGCAGAATCAGTTTATAACAGGATGAAGGAAGCCGGTTTAAGGGTTGAACTGGATGACAGAAGCGAAAGCATGAACAGTAAAATCCGTGATGCGCAGAACAGCAAGATATTTTATATGCTTGTAATCGGCGATAAGGAAATAGAAGCTAATGCTGTGGCAGTCAGAACCCGCAAAGGCCAGGCCGGAGTGCAGTCTATTGATGAGGTTATCAGTAATTTAGTTAGCGAGGCTAAGAATAGATAAAAATTTATTTTTCCAGATTGCCAAGAGTTTGGCTTAAAAATTGAATAGTAGGAGCTCTTAGTCCTAATTGATCTGTTGAATTAACTACTTTTGTTAAATCTTCTTTTAAAATTTTGTTTCTTTCTTGAGCTTCTGTTTGAACTTTATTTACAGCATCTTTTAATTGTGTGTCCATTCCTCTATGGTTACTATACGTAGTTAACTCCACAGCAAAACAACGCTTATTATAACTATCACTGGTACTTGGCGCTAGTATATTGTCAGGATCAAAACCTATATCTATAGCAACTTTTTGCACATCAAACATTGAAGGTAAATTTTGAAGTTTTCTCATAACTTCCATTCTTTCTTTATGAGGTAAATCTGCTTTAAAATAAACATTATTATTTTTATTATTACACGTTGTATTACAGGCATAATTTGTATTTAACATAACTTTCTCCTTATTTTTTAACTACACATACATAAACCACCCTAAAAATAAAAATTGCTCTTTAAGATAAAGAATATTACATAAAATTTACAAAAAAAGTGGTAATAAGATCTTTCGACTCGGGCTTCGCCCTCGCTCAAGATGACGCTTGGAGTTGTTAGTTAGCTAGATCGCGCATCAAGTGCGCGGTGACAATGAGAGATATTATGTTTTATCAATAAACGCCATGATTTTCTGCCTTGCCTGCTCGGAATAAGCAGCCTTCATGAAGTTTCTAACTTCTATTTCATCGGCATCTTTGCCTTCTATAATCCTTCTCATTGTGTCTTTTACAAGCTGTAAGGAAATATACGGTTTGGATGCAAGGCTATTACAATAATTTAAGAATTCCTCTTCAGGAAGTATCTTTGTAACTATACCCAGCATTAATGCTTCATCAGGTAATATTTGCCTGCCTGTTGTGATTATTTCGTATGCTTTGTTTTTTCCTATGAGTCTTAACAGTCTATAGATCCCGCCATAACCTGGAATTAAACCTAAATTTACTTCGTTTAAGCTGAATACAGCATCGGTTGATGCCAGAATAACATCACATGCCAGTGCAAGTTCAAAGAAACCGCCTATTAGAAGACCATCGATTCCTATAACAATCGGCTTTGTAAATTTCTCTATTCTGTCAGGTAATTCCCTGTTTTTAATCAGGTTTTCCCTGAATTTTGCAGGGTTCTTTTCCAATAATTCAAATTTTTGTTCATAGTTGTTCAGATTTACGCCTGCGGAGAATATTTTTTTGCCTGTTTTCTTTGATACTCCGCAAATTGCTTTTAATAAAACAACTTTAATTTCGTTATCATTTTCAAATGATGTAAGAGCTTGATTTATAGCTTGAAATGTATCCTCTTCGATGAGATTGAGTGTTTCAGGGCTGTTAAGTATTATTTCGCCAACAGGGGCGTTTTTTTGAATTTTTATAGTTGTCATAAACTATATTTTAACCGTTAAATAAAATTTCTAGAAGTTTGTAATGTAATTTTTTAGTAATTGGCTCAAGTGACTCATCTCCTTTTGCAAGATGCTCAAGAATTCGATAAGCTTCTTTGCCGTATGTGTCATCCTCACAGTCACCATTTTTACCTTTAGCTATAAAAGTATCTACTGCGTTTTTAAATTTTTGTTGTTCCTTGGCGGGAATTCCATACGGTATCCTTGTTAAAAACCGGTAAAGTGTTATAGATTTTAATTCAGGATGGGCATAACCTGCTGTTATTATGCCAAAAAATTTATCAGTAGCTTTAAATAATTTTAAACCTGCATTGGAAAACAATGCAGGTTTGTTTTTCACATTATTAGTTATAAAACTTGTTAATTACTTAAGAATTGAGTTAATTTGTCTAGAATTGGCTTCCAGGGTTGTTCTTTTTTTACTTCTACCATATGTTTAGCTAATGATCTAGCTATTACAGCACTTTGGCTATCAAGCTTGTCATTTTTTGATCCTACTTTTACAAGAGTATCGACTATACCACCAAATTCTTCTGTTTCTTGAGGAGAAATACTACCACCTCTTATAAAAAATTTGTCAAGAGTATCATTTGCACCTATTTTAGTAATCTTTTGAGTAGCTTGGAATAATCTCTCACCAAACGCACCTCCAAATGTCGGTTGATTTTTTACGCTGTTAACCATAAATTTTTCTCCTTTTCTTGAATTCAACATGGATATCCTTGGATATAATATTTAAATAAAAATAGTTAAAAGTCAATATTTTATTATAGTAATGTTATAATAAGCAAATCATGCCAAGAATTCCGATAGTACAAACACGCCGCGATGCCTGGGTTGAAATCGACCTTGGTTGTATTGAGCAGAATATAAAAATTATAAAAAACTGTGTGTCTCCTGGTACAAAAATTTTGGCTGTAGTAAAAGCTGACGCTTATGGCCATGGTTCCTCGATGATTACTCCGACGCTTGTAGCATCAGGAGTTGATATGCTCGGGGTTGCTTCAGTTGACGAGGGTATAGAATTAAGAAAGGGCGGTATAACCCTGCCTATTATTGTTCTTGGTGTAACACCTGAGTGGGCAATTACTTCAGCAGTTGAAAACGATATTATTGTTTCTATTTTTACACGCGAGCATGTTAATGCCTGTATTTATGCTTACAAAAAGCTAAAAAAGAAGCCATGTGTTCATATTAAAGTTGATACTGGTATGCACCGGATAGGTATTTCCTGCGACGACGCGCCTGCATTTATTAAAGAGGTAGCCAGTATTGAAGAAATACAGCTTGAAGGTATTTTTTCACATCTTGCATGTGCGGAAAATAAACAAATTACAATGAAACAAAATACTCTTTTTCAAAATGTTATTAATAAGGTTGAAAATACAGATAAATATAAAATACATCTTGTTAATACTGCCGGCATGTTGGCTTATAAAGAACTGCATTATGATGTTGTAAGGGCAGGAATAGGAATATACGGTTTAGTGCCGGGATTTAAGCAGGTGATGAGCTTGAAAGGACGGATTACTCATATAAAAGAACTTGTGCCCGATTGCGGAATAAGTTACGAATACAGCTTTATCACGAAAAAAAATGCTAAGATAGCTACTATTCCTATAGGATATGCGGATGGAGTTTCCAGGAACCTTTCTAACAAGATTTATGGAATAGTAAAAGGCCGTAAGGTAAAGCAGGTCGGTAACATAACTATGGATCAGATGATGTTTGATGTGACTGGCATTAATGATATAAAAACAGGAGATATAATAACGCTATTAGGTGCGGCTGATGGGGAATGTATACCAATAAGTGACTGGGCAGAAAAATTAAATACAATAAATTATGAAATAGCATGCCGTTTACGGGTTAGACTGCCGAGGGTTTATACAAGAAGCAGTTAGTTATATTGAAATAATTGAGGTAAAATGAAACAAACAGGAGTTTTGAAGGTCTTATAAATTATGAGGAGTTGGATAATATATCAAGCAAATTAAAATTATTGCCGATTATTAATATCAATTGTAAAATTAGATTATAGGAAAGAATAATGTTCGAAAGATTTACAGAAAAAGCTATTAAAGTAATAATGCTGGCCCAGGAAGAGGCCAGGAGACTAGGCCATAACTTTGTTGGCACTGAACAGATCCTCCTCGGCTTAATCGGGGAAGGCACAGGCATTGCTGCAAAAACTCTTAAAGCAATGGGTGTAAACCTTAAAGATGCAAGAGTAGAGGTAGAAAAGATTATTGGCCGCGGCTCAGGTTTTGTTGCCGTGGAAATTCCTTTCACTCCCAGAGCAAAACGTGTACTTGAACTGTCATGGGATGAAGCTAGACAGCTTGGTCATAATTATATCGGTACAGAACATCTGCTCCTCGGTTTGATACGGGAAGGAGAAGGCGTAGCCACAAGAATTCTTGAAAATTTAGGCGTTGACTTAAATAAAGTAAGAAGCAACGTTATCAGAATGCTTGGGGAGACACGCACTGGTGCACCTACAGCTACTACAGCCGGAGGCAGAAGCAAAACACCGACTGTTGATGAATTTGGAACAAACCTTACTCAGGCAGCTCAGGAGCAACGCCTTGATCCTGTTGTTGGAAGAGAAAAGGAAATCGAAAGACTTATACAGATATTAGGCAGAAGAACCAAGAATAATCCTGTGCTTATAGGTGAGCCGGGTGTTGGTAAAACTGCTATTGCTGAAGGACTTGCAATAAGAATTGTTAATAATGAAGTACCTGAACAGCTTGAAGATAAACGTCTTATCCAGCTGGATATGGGCTTACTTGTTGCAGGAACCAAATACAGAGGCGAATTTGAAGAACGGCTTAAAAAAATAATGGATGAAATAAGAGGAGCAGGTAATGTTATCCTTCTTATAGACGAAATGCACACTCTTATAGGCGCTGGTGCGGCTGAGGGTGCTATTGATGCTGCAAATATACTTAAACCTGTACTTTCAAGAGGCGAATTGCAGGTAATTGGCTCTACCACAGTTGATGAATACAGAAAGCACGTTGAAAAAGATGCTGCGCTTGAGCGTAGGTTCCAGCCTATATATGTAGAACAGCCTTCTGTTGATGAAACTATTGAGATTATGAGAGGCTTAAGACAAAAATATGAAGAGCATCATAAGCTTATTATTTCTGATAGCGCAATAGAAGCAGCAGCAAAATTATCTGACAGATTTATCACAGACAGGTTCCTGCCTGATAAAGCTATTGATCTTATTGATGAAGCCAGTTCACGAGTCAGGCTCAGGGCAAGTTCTTTACCACCTGAAGGAAAAGAAGTTGAAAAAGAGCTTAAGGCTGTTATTAAACAAAAAGAACAAGCAATCAGAAACCAGGAATTTGAAAAAGCTAGCCAGTTAAGAGATACAGAGGCTGAGCTTAAAGATAAAATCAGAGATATCGCACAGAAATGGAAATCTGAACAGGAAGCTAATAAAGCTGTTGTTACAGAAGAAGAAATAGCTGAAATTATTAGTACATGGACAGGTATACCAGTTACAAAACTCACACAGACAGAAACTGAGCGGCTTATGAAGCTTGAAGAAATTCTTCATAAACGTGTCATAGGGCAGCATTCTGCTGTTGTGGCAATATCTAAAGCTATTAGACGAGCACGTGTTGGTCTTAAGAGCCCTAACAGGCCGGTTGGAAGTTTTGCATTCTGCGGACCTACAGGTGTTGGTAAAACAGAATTGGCTAAAGCACTTTCCGAAGCTGTATTTGGCTCAGAAGATAATATTATCAGAATAGACATGTCCGAATATATGGAAAAACATTCTGTAAGTAAATTAATTGGTTCTCCTCCAGGCTATGTAGGCTTTAATGAAGGCGGACAGCTTACAGAACAAGTTAGGACAAAGCCATATTCACTCGTCTTGTTTGATGAAATCGAGAAAGCACATCCTGACGTTTTCAACATGCTGCTTCAAATACTTGATGATGGAAGACTTACGGATTCCAGAGGCCGTGTTGTAAACTTTAAAAACACAATTATTATCCTGACAAGCAACGTTGGCGCAAGAAGTATTGAACATTCAAATAAACTTGGATTTACTGTTGCTAATGATGAGGATAAAGACAGATACGAAAAAATGAAAGATGTCGTCATGGAGGAAATGAAAAAAGCATTCCGTCCTGAATTCCTCAACAGGCTTGACGATATAATCGTATTCTCTCACCTCACCAAGGATGAAATCAGGCAAATCGTTGATGTTATGCTTAAAGATCTTATTAAACGTCTTGAGCATCAGCAAATTGTGCTTGATATTCCGGATGAAGTTAAGGATCATCTTGCAAAAGAAGGATATAGCTCAACATACGGAGCAAGACCACTGAGAAGGCTTATCCAGAAAACAATTGAAGACTGCATGGCTGAAGAAATGCTGAGTGGGCTTGCAAAAGAAGGCGATGTCATTAAACTTAAACTTGATGGCAAGAAGATTACCTTTGAAAACGTAGGCAAAAATTCTGTACAAAAAGCCGGAACATCAGCAGATTCTGAAGTATAAACTTACAGGATGTAATAAATGTCAGAAAAAAATATTGACTTAGATCAAATAAAAAACCTAATTGTACATCCTAAAATAGGTGAAATTCTGCTGCAGCATAAAAAAATTAGTATTTATCAGCTGGCAGAAGGACTTGAAGGACAAAAAAATACAAAATCACCCATTGGACGGATTTTAATAGATAGAGGTTTTATCTCTGAAAATGAGCTTGTCGAGCTATTATCCTTGCAGAACAATATTGCTAAATTGTTAGAGGATAGTTATAGCGAATTGGAACGGCTCAAAGGTGATTCACCGGATATTTAAAATTATTGCTCTCTTTTTTTTAACTATGTTAATAGGTACAGCCTTTGTTTTAGCAGTATACTTTACGGTATATTCTTTAAGTGGCATGCAAGCAGGTATTGTCGACTGGTTAAAATCTGTAATATATGACCAGCAAAAGGATTATTCGAGATTATTTTTTCAAATGCTAAGTATAGGCTTGTTATCAACATTAACATTTTTGTTATATATATTGTTTTCTTCAGGCTTAAGTGCCGTACTTCTAGCCAGGCCTGACAAGTTTATAAGGGCTATACGGTGGCAGTTATATAAGTATTTTCACTCTTTCCTGCCATTTGGTATTGCTTATAAAGCAACTGTCTTGCTTCTGGCTTTAAGTATTATATATTTTAACGTTATATTGTCATTTTCTGGAATTAATATAGGCGTAGTTGTATTCATTTCTACGTTTATAGGATTAAATATACTTTTTTTATTGATATTTGGCATATTTTTCGGTTTTTGGCGGCTTGCAAAATTGAGTTACGGTACGGAAATTGCCATTATTGAGCCTGAATTGGCTAATAAAGAGGTTAAAATTAAGGCAAAAGCCGCTTCTGTTGACTATCTTATGGTTTTTTTGTATTTGGTTTTTATTGTTTTGTTTATAGTCAAATTATTTAGAGTAGATGAGATATCGCTAATAGCCTTGCTATTATTGATTCTTCCTAGTTATATCGGAATTAAGTATTTAAAAACTTCCGCTTTTGTAAAATCCCATGTATAATCTGAATTATGGAAAAAATTAACATAAGAACCAACAAAAGAAACGAAATAATCGACATAACCAAAGGAATCAGAACACTTGTGGGGAATTCCGGGGTGGAGAACGGTATTTGTGTTGTATTTTGTATGCATACGACGGCCGGAATTACTATCAACGAGAACCATGACCCGAGTGTAAAGTCTGACATCCTTTTCAGTCTTGAAAAAATGTCGCCAATACATAAAGAGTTCCGCCATTCAGAAGGGAATTCCGATGCGCATGTCAAGGCAAGCCTTATGGGAAGCTCGTTGAATATGATTATATCCGGCGGGAAGCTTGTACTGGGTCAATGGCAGGGTATATTTTTCTGTGAATTTGATGGGCCGAGAAACAGGGAAATTTGTGTAGAATTTATTTCTCGTTAAAAAATTGTCTGTTTTTTATCTGCTAAATGTGTGCTTTTTTGCTGCTTTTAGTCGGTCAACGTTTAGATGTATTACATGAAGGTGTTGGGCAAATAAAATTTTTTTATTTTTTGGGTTAATTTTATTTTTTACATGTTTTTATACAAATAGTAAAAAATAAGGAAAATTTTATGCATGTTAATAACTCACCGACATTTAAAGCAAATTTAAAAATTATTCCATCAATCAGGAAAGAATTGAATTTAGACAATAAAGAATACAAAACTCTTTAGGATGAATTTGCGAAGAGAACAATAAAACCAGAATGGGATTATCTTGTTGAAGAAATGCCAGAATCTAGCAAAGAAGGACTAGAAAGCAATGTAGCTGGTTTTAAATTAGGAAAAATAACGGAAGCAAACAATCCTGATGCAGTAATTGATCGTGAGCAACGAGCTGAAGACTGTTGTCAAATTAAAAAAGGAGATAAGTTGTTAGATAGTCTTGTGAAAAATTTCGAAAGCCTTAAGTTCTTTGCTGATTTAGAAGTTAATTTGTAATAAAAGCTTTAGCTGATGGGTTAGATAACCTATCCTACAGAACTTATGCAGTTGTTCGCTAGATAGACCCCGGATCAAGTCCGGGGTGACGGTTTTGGTGCGTGTTGACATTAAAGAAGGGTGCATAAATGCACCCTTCTTAACTTAATAGTATCTTTCTTAATTCTGAATTATAACCCGTAACGGAAGATTAGTATTAATAACCTTTACTTTATTCTGGCTTTGCTTGTTGTATGTTATAAGGTTTTTAAGTACATCCTGAGCTTTTTCAAGTTGTCTGTCCTTTTTATTTTTCTCATCTTCTTTGGTATTTTTGACTTTGATGTCTGGAATAATACCTACTTTATTTATATCCGTACCATTTGGAGTTAAGTATTTCTGCGTTGTAATATTTATTCCAGCACCGTCAGATAACCGGTTGATTTCCTGTACAAGTCCTTTTCCAAAGGATTTAGTGCCAACAAGTACAGCTCTTCCGTTATCCTTTAATGCACCGCTGAGAATTTCGCTTGCGCTAGCGCTACCGCCATCAATTAATACAACAAGTGGTTTATCTGTAAGTAAATCGCCGTTTGCTTTTTGGTTTTCTTTGTAGCCGTCACGGTCGACTGTACTGACTATGTTCCCCGCATCAAGAAACATGTCGGAAATGTATATTGCATTTGTTAAAAGGCCGCCTGGATTTGATCTTAGATCAAGTATGTATCCGTCCTTATTTCTTAACTGTTCAAGAGCTTTTACTATTTCATCACTTGCAGTGTGGCTCAGAAAGGAATTAAGTCGTATATATCCAATATTAGTGTCAATTTTGGCAAATTCTGGTTTCTTTATTGAAACAGACTTAACATCGATTTTATCCCTGAGAATAGTGAATTTTAGTTCTTCCTTGTCTCTTTTTATAAGCATGATAACAGGTGTTCCTTTTGGCCCGCGGATTTTATCAGCGGCATCTTTTATGGAAATACCCTTGGTGCTGGCTCCGTCTATTTCCAGGATAATATCATTTGTTTGTAATCCTGCTTTAGCGGCTGGAGTGTCCTCTATGGGGGCTATAACGGTTAATTTGTCTTCCCGTATTCCTATTTGTATTCCTATGCCATAAAGTGTTCCGCTGATAGATCTTTTTTCCTCAGCGAATTCTTCAGGGTCAAGAAATCTGGTATATGGGTCATTAAGGCTTGATAACATTGTTTCAATGGCTACGTATGCATCTTCATTTGTTTGAATTACGCTGTCATACTTATGTCTCCACCTGTGCCAATTCTGGCCATTCTGGTTAACATCCACATACTTACTGTTTACTAATTTCCAGACTTCATCGTATAAATCCCTGGGAGTATCAGCGAATGTTGCCTGTGCAAAAAACAATGAACTAAAAGTAAAAATTGATAATATCAAATTTTTCACGCAATTATGAAATGTCATTACCCGTCTGCCTTTCTAAAATTGTTTAGAAATTTTTAAAAATTTCCTACCCATATAATTGTATAGTAGCACATTATATATTTACTTTGACAAGTAATTAAGATAAAAAATATTAATTTTACGGGCTTTTTATTAAGTTTTGTAAAAAGTAAATTATTTATCTAATAATTCTATTATTTTTATATAAAATTTAAATTATTTGAAATACTTTGTAATCTGTTTGTATAGTATTAGAAGGATGCAATACCGCATCAATTGTAACGAAAAATAAATTATTTTCATTTTTTTGTTTTTATATAAATAAGAAAGGTTAAAAAGATTTTAATTAAAAATACTAACATATAAAGGGTAACTAGAGAGTAGGGGGATTTTCATTTTTAATGTAAGGCTAAGGTAATACAAAAAGGGAAGATTAGAATTTATAAGAAGTTTTAAACTTCTTTTTTTTTGGGGTACTTTATAACTGTGACTAATGCTAGAGAAATACGACTTGAAGTTGATATAGATGAAGTAGGCACAAGGCTTGATGTGTTTGTTGCGCGTATTGTGCCGGAATTATCACGGACAAGGGTTCAACAATTAAATCCACTTGTAAACAGCAAACCAGCTAAAAATTCATATAAATTAAAGTATGGTGATGAAGTTTGTGTGGAGATACCGGAAGCCAGACCGCTTGAGCTGGAAGCTGAAAATATTCTACTGCATATACCTTATGAAGACGATAATATGCTCGTTGTGAACAAACCAGCAGGTATGCTCACCCACCCAACTTCAATTGAGCGGGAACATACACTGGTAAATGCACTTTTACATCATTGTAAAGGCAATTTATCAGGCATAAACGGAATTATGCGCCCGGGAATTGTACACAGACTGGACAGGGACACATCAGGGCTTTTAATGATTGCAAAAAACGATTTTGCGCATGCCTTTCTCTCTGAACAAATAAAGACAAGAACTGCTAAAAGATATTATTTAGCTTTTGTGGAAGGGAATTTAAAGGAGGATTTCGGTACAATTAACCAGCCAATTGATCGACATCCTACACAAAAGCACAAAATGGCTGTGGTTGAAGGAGGTAAGCCGTCCATCACGCATTGGAAAGTATTGAAAAGATGTAAAGACAGCACTTATGCTGAAATGGCACTGGAAACAGGACGTACACACCAAATAAGGATTCATTTATCTTATATACACCATCCTATTGTCGGTGATCCTGTGTATGGGTTAAAGACTTCTAAGTATAATCTTCATGGCCAGGCGCTACAGGCATATAAACTCAGTTTTCTAAAACCCGGTACGGAAGAGAGGGTTACAATTGAGATCGAGCCGGATGAGGATATTAAGAAGCTGTTGAGGTTGTGTCAGGGAAAAGATCCTGCATCATCTTAATGAAATTATCGGCTCTTTCTTTGTATTCGTTATTCAGGAATCCTTTGGGGAACCTTGAACTCCAGAAGCCAAAAG
Organism: Candidatus Melainabacteria bacterium GWF2_37_15; assembly: GCA_001784565.1. Classification (GTDB taxonomy): domain Bacteria; phylum Cyanobacteriota; class Vampirovibrionia; order Gastranaerophilales; family UBA9971; genus GWF2-37-15. Next base: position 11,322 of record MFRL01000090.1, on the reverse strand, counting down.
TTTCAGTATTAGGTTTCATATTCCAGTTTATAGTATCTTTTTCCTGCTGGGATGTGACTTTATCCATATTAATTACGCCAGCTTCCTCAATCAGTTTATCTTTTGGAGTTTCTTTCCAGAACCCTGGGATATTAGGGCGGAAGTAAATGCCGAGTGCGTCAGATATGGTTGTTTGCATATGTTTTGCCGGTTTTTTATACATCCATTCAAGCAATTTTTTTGAAGTTTTATAATAAGTTTCTTCTGTATTTTCTTTCATATCGCTGAGTTTTGCGCCTGCTCTCCGGGCTAACCTTATCATTTGATATGAGGAATCTCTAAGATTCATATCCTTTTTTGCTTGCAATTGCCGATTACCTATCACGTTAGCGGCTTCATCCCTTTTTGCATTGCTAAGAGTTACTTCTATTGTATGCATCGTTGTTGGAGGATCATGAGAACCGCTTAACATGGCTATTGTTTCTGGATTTTTAACTTCATTTCCCCACGGGTCATGTGGATTTCCTGCCATACTTCTTTCCCTGCCTATTGTTGTTTCTATACCATAAGCTACAGGCAATCTTAGGCCTGATAGCTTATCTCCGTATTTTTCCATAGTTTTTTTAAAGGCATCTGTTTCGCAAACGCCGCCAAGGTCTTCTACAATAAAGGCATTCTCTGCCTTAAGTCCGGATTCTTCGGCTACTCTTATATACATATCAAGTAAAGTTTCACCTTTAGAATTTTTCTTATTGGAAACATCTTCAAGCCATTCAGGATACCAGATATCCTTATCTGCATGAGTTTTTACAGTGCCGTCTATCAGGCTTGTATAAGGTTTTGGAAGTTCTATATGTTTGTTGATAGCTTCCTGTATTGGGTATTCATTACCGTCTTTGCCTGTTATTATGGCTGGTATAGCTCCTCTGTTAATAAGTCCTCCGAAATGATCCAGTCTTACGCAGCCTTCTTCAAGGATTTTGCGCATACTATTTTCCTGGTATTCCCAATACTCAGGGCTGTCCAGGTTCCACACAGCTTGTCCCCACATCTGGGTGTGTGGATAAGCAGGTTCAGGCATACAACCTGTTAATTTTTCCGGCTGATAATTGTTGTTTTTATCTAAAGCAACGATATTTTTATTACTCCATACATCTTTACCGTTTGGAGATATTCCGTAGGCCAGGTCAACAAATAATTTAACTCCTTTTTTATCAAGGTCTTTTTTAAAACCTTTGAACTGTTTGTCGAACAGGAATTGTTCAAAACGGAACTGTTCTATTTTATTGACATCTTCTTCGCCTAGTTTTTTGCCTTTGATTTCAATATCTTTTAAGGTTTCTAATTTTTCTTCATAACTTTGTTCTTTGGTATTTTCCGGGAACATTTTCAGCTCATCCGGCCAGGATCTCCAATCATACTTTGCAATATTGTTTAAGGTTACAAAGCTCAATATCCCTTCATAAATAGCGTTATTATCAAGCCATTTTGGACCTTCTTTCTGAGAATAAGCATTGAACTCCGCTTTTAGAGGATGCGCTTCATCCAATGCCTTGAAATTTTTAAAAGCCAGTTCAAACCGTGGGTCTTTTTGATCCCTTAGCATTTGTAACGTAAATACCCTTGATGAGGTGTCCTCAGGAAGGTCTGCTGTCTTTAAAAGTGATCCATATTCAGGTTCCACAAGTTTATTAAGGTTGATAAAATATTTATTCCGGTCAGAACGGCTGGCGGAATTATAAGGGCTGAGGTCTTCTCCTACAGGGGTAAGCGGGTTTATAATCCAGTGAGTTTGCTTTGCATCGTGAAGGAACTGCGTAAATTTTTCGGTTTCAGGGTCTAAGAATTGCCCTATGTGTGATCTTGAGGCAGGCAGGTGCGATATGTGCATCATTAAGCCGCGGTTTTGTGCTTTTCCTTGATTTGCAGAAAAGCTTATGACATTTACTTGTTTCGCTTTTGGATATCTAAGAGCCCTTAAATTGCCTGTAAAACCAACATTTGGTATATCGAATGCAGGCATATTGGCCAGGTTTAAGTTGGATTTATGGTTTTGTTCTTTTTTTGCGTTTAAATAAAGATTGGGTTGGTTCTGGATTGTATTAACAATCATACTTTTCCTTCCTTAAGACATTTTATGGTTACAATTGTGTAAAGTATGCTGAAAAAAAATTTTGATAAAAAAATTTTTTTTGTAAACATAAATTTACAATTTTTTGTGGGAAAATACTGTTACAACAACAAAAAAGAGGTTATAACTATGAATAAATTTTCACAAAAAGCAGCAGAACTCTTTATGCAGGGGCACTCCTGTTCGGAATCCGTTGTAAAAGCAGCTTATGAAACAGGAATAATTGATAAAAGCGTTGATCCTGATATTTTAAACCAGATAATATCTCCTTTTTCAGGAGCAATGGGTTCACATCAGTGTCTTTGCGGGGCGGTTGCGGGTGCACAGCTCGTTTTAGGTTTGCTTTTCGGTAGAACAGGTCCTTCCAATGACCCTAACAAAATTAAAGAATTAGCAAATGAATTTAATGCAAAGTTTAAGGAACAAAGAAATACAAAAACTCTGTGCTGTCGGGCGTTGAGGGCGGGGTTTGATGAAGATCCGGTAGCTGCAAGAAATAACTGCGCAAACATTGTGCATGATTCAACCATGATCCTTGGAAGCATTGTTGATAAAGTGGGGAGTAAGGTATAGTGTCAAATATGGTAAGAGTAAGGATCGCTCCCAGCCCTACAGGTAACCTGCACGTTGGGACAGCCAGGTGTGCTCTGTTTAACTGGTTGTTTGCGCGAAAAAATAACGGCAAATTCATATTAAGAATAGAAGACACTGATCTTGAGCGCTCAGAAGAGCGTTATGTCCAAAATATTTTCGACAGTCTAAAAGCAATCGGTCTTGAGTGGGATGAGGGACCATACAAGCAATCCGAACGCCTCGATCTTTATAAAAAATACGCTGAAAAACTTATTGAATCAGGCCATGCGTACCACTTTGAAGGTGCTATAAAGTTTAAAATGCCTTCTAAAATCATTAAATTCAATGATTTGATTAAAGGAGAGCTGGAATTTGACACCAGCCTAAATGCCGATTTTGTCATGATCAAGTCAAACGGCACTCCTTCATATAATTTTGCTGTTGTGATTGATGATATGGAAATGCAAATCACCCACGTAATTCGTGGTGAGGACCACATTTCCAACACGCCCAAGCAGATCGCAATTTATGAGGCGTTGGGTGCTGAGTTGCCTATTTTTGGTCATATGAGTATGATACTTGCGCCGGACAGGACGAAATTGTCTAAAAGACACGGAGCAACCGCAGTTAGCGAATTCATTGAGCAGGGGTATTTACCAGAGGCGTTCGTTAATTTTCTGGCGCTGCTTGGCTGGTCGCCGACTGATAACGAGGAAGTTAAGCCAATTGACAAGATAGTAGAACAGTTTGATATCACCCGGGTGTCATCTAGTCCGGCCATATTTGAATTTGATAAATTAAACTGGATGAACGGCGTTTATATCAGGAGCTTGCCGCTTGAGGATATTACTGAAAGAGTTAAAAAATACCTTACGCAGTATGATTTATCAGCATATTCGCAAGTGCAACTTCAAACAATGGTAGATGCCGTCAGGAATAATCTTGTAAAACTCAGCGATATCACTGAAGCAGTCAGCTATTTCTTTGAGGATACTATTCAAGTTGCTGATTTAACTGAAGAAGACCGCAAAGTATTAGCTCAATTCAAAGAATTTGCTGAGAAAATAGATTATAACAATATTGAAAAAATACACGAGCAGCTCGGGGAATTCCGTGAGCAGATGAAGCCTATGAAGGCAAAGCAGGTTATGCCGCCCATTAGAAAAGCCTTAACCGGTCGTACGCACGGGGCTGATATGGGTGTAGTTATTTCACTACTGGGACGTGAGCGGGTAATGCGGAGATTAAGCATATGAAAACAATCTATAATAACCTTACAGTAAGCAATAATCCTATTGTTTCCCATAATCTTGCTATCATAAGAGATAAAAATACTAATCCTGAGATTTTTAGGGCATCGCTGCTCAGGATTTCCCGGATTATAATGAGCAAAGCCTTCGTCAATGTGCCAATGACTACAAAAAAGGTTGAAACACCACTTATGGAAACCGAAGTCAGGGTTATTGATACTACGGCGGAATTCATAATCGCGCCGGTTTTAAGAACCGGGCTGGTGTTTTCCGAAATTGCGCTGGACTTGCTGCCGTTTGCAAGGGTACATCATATCGGGCTATATCGGGATGAGGAAACCCTGAAGCCTGTACCTTATTATAATAAACTGCCTAGAAAATTTAAATCACCTGATGATACTTATGTATACATTCTTGATCCAATGCTTGCAACAGGCGGTTCGGGTTCTGCGGCTATTCAGCTTTTTACTGACCTCGGCGTACTTCAAAAAAATATCACATTTATTTCTTTAATCTCATCTCCTGAGGGAATTGATAATGTTTTTGCCAAGTTTCCTGACATAAAGTTAATAACAGGGGCTATTGATGAAACACTAAACAATGTGGGCTATATTCTTCCCGGATTGGGGGATGCAGGGGACAGGACTTTTAATACATAATGTATACCTGAAAAGCTGACAGGAAAAGTTTATGGGGGGTTCGATATATCGAGCCCCCAATCAGCTTCATGAGGTAACATACAATGCCAATTTTGTTCGTTTTGATTTTAGGTTTAATAATAGGAGGTTTAAATATGGACCACGTACACGTAAGGGAAAAAATTTTAATGAGAACTGAAACGTTAGAAGCAAAGGATTTTACATATTTATTCGGGAAATTGGATGGGTTGAGCGAGGAGCAGTTAAGGCAACATAATGAGTTGTACAAGAAATACGTTGCAAAATATAATGAAGTAACTGAAAAGCTCAAAGATGCTGACAGGTCAGCAGCTAACCATAATTATTCCGACTATAGAAGCTTGCTTGTTGATCTAACCCATAACCAGAATGGTGTAGTTCTGCATGAACTGTATTTTTCTAACCTTACAGATAACTTTGAAGTACCATCCGAAGAACTTATAGAGCTTGTGGAAAAGGATTTTGGGACATGGGAAAATTTCGAGAAAGATTTAAAGGCAGCAGCAGAAGCATCAAGGGCAGGCTGGGCAATCACAGCATATAATTATCGTGACGGTAAAATATACAATTATGCTATTGACCAGCATAATTTGCACGTGCCTATAGACATGAAGCCGATTCTTGTGCTTGATACATGGGAGCACGCATTTGCGGTTGATTATGGAATCGACAAAAAATCATATATCAAGGCATTTTTTGATAATGTGAACTGGCAGGCAATGTACAACAGGCTGAATTCAGCTTTGGAAAGTGAACATTTGCTCGAAAAATCAACAATGTAGCAAGTATAGTTTAATATATTTGAATTATCCAGTATAATTTTTTTATGCTGGATAATATTGTTGAAAAAATAGAAAGTGCAGATAAATGCTTTATGAACGGTCAATTATCTAGAGCCGTTGAGCTATATATCAGCGCACTTGGAGATCAGGAAATTTCCGAAGAAGCTAAAGCTCGTATTCATTGTAATATTGGCATAATCTATTCCATTCAGGGCGACAATAAACGTGCGGAAGAAGAATACCTTGTTGCGCTAGAGATAAACAAAAAACTAAAAAGAAAAGAGGGAATATCCAATATATACTGTAATCTTGGTGTGATTTACACTAATTGGGGTGAACTTGGCCGCGCTGAGGAAATGTATAAAAAATCTCTGGAAATTGATGAAGCGCTTGGCAATATGGATGGTGTAGCAGGCATATGCGTTAATATGGGTAACTTCTATTATATTCAGGGTAATTTGGAAGAAGCTGAAGCAATGTTTAGAAGGGCATTGGTGATTACCAAGCATCTTAATAACAAGGAGAACCTGCCAATTATTTTCTCAAATCTTGGTAATATAAACTTCTTCATTGGTAATATTGAGCAAGCCGAAAACATATTTAAAGAAACCATTGATATAAGTAAACTTCTCTGTAATGATGAGGCGCTTGCAGCTACTTATGCAAATTTAGCATCATTATACCAGAGAAGAGGGGATTTGATTTCAGCAAGAAAGTTATATGAAATGACTATTACCCTGTGCAAAACTTGTAAACTTAAGGAAGGCGAAGCAAATGCGTATTCCGTGATGGGGGAAGTATTAAAAACAGAGGGAGATTATATTTCAGCAAGAGATATGTTCAAAAAAGCGCTGAAAATTGACAAAATATTGGACAGAAAACTCGGCCTGGCTGATGATTATTGCAAGTTAGCAAGTGTTTTAATAGAGGAAGAGCGATTTGATGAGGCCCAAAAATACTTGAAACAATCACTTGAAATAAATGAAAGCGTTGATAACCAGAGTGGTATTGCTGAAAATTATAATGAATACGGTAATCTGTACTTTAAAAAAGGGGATTTGGATCGTACTGAGTATTATTACATAACATCATTGGAGATAGCGGAAAAAATACACGATAAAACCAGAAAGGGTAATGTTCTTTCCAAAATGGGACAGTTCTATCTGTTGACCAATGAGCTTGATAAAGCAAAAAAATATAATGAGAGCTCATTGGAAGTAAATGAGGAATTGGGTTTTAAAGAAATTATAGCTGATACATACAGAAATTTTGGTAACTATTATTTGAAAATATCAGATAGTGAAAAAGCAATAGATAGTTACAAACAAGCATTAAAACTATACAAGGAACTATCAAACGGCTATAAATCAGGTATAGTGTCAGAATTAATTGCTGATATTAACAGGTAAAATAATGCAGGCAAATATAACTGAAATTTTTTCTTCAATACAGGGTGAGGGGCCTTATATCGGGTGCAGGCAAATTTTTGTTCGATTTTCAGGTTGTAATTTGCGCTGTGAGTATTGCGATACCGACCATAGGCCTGTTAAAATGCTAACGTGTGAGGAATTATTGCAGGAAATAAACAGTTTAAATATTATTTCACATCACAGCATAAGTTTAACAGGTGGAGAGCCTTTGGTGCATTCTGATTTTCTAAGCGAATTTTTGCCAATGTTATCTGATTTAAAGGTTTATCTTGAAACCAATGGCGTTTTATACAATGAGTTCAGAAAAATTGCGCCTTATGTTGATATTATTTCAATGGACATTAAAATAGAATCTTCAACAGGCCAGCAGTTGCCATTTGAGGCGCACGAGGAATTCATCAAAGTTGCACGTTTCTTTAAAAAAGAGATATTTGCCAAGGTTGTAGTGAGCGAAAATATTACTGATGAAGAAATCCGCTTAATAAAATACCTTGTAAAAGATGATATGATGCTTGTATTGCAGCCAATGGACAATAAATGCCCGGCAGATAAGCTTATATCAATACAAATGAACTTTCTTAAAGATATAAAGGATGTCAGGGTGATCCCGCAGGTGCATAAATATATGGGGCTAATGTAAGTATGAAAGTAATAATTAACGGAATTGAGACAGAAATACCTGAAAATTCAACAATAAAACAGGTTTTAAACCTCGTCAACATAAAAAGTAATATGCTGGTTGTGGAAAAAAACCTGTGTATTATTGATAAAAAAGATTACGAGTCACATTTACTCAAAGATGGAGATTCGCTTGAGATTGTGGGATTTTTCGGTGGGGGCTAAGCCCCCACCTCACTAATCCTCTATTTTTAAGCGTGCCAGGTGATAGTTTCATACTGCTGGGCCATAAGTTCAGTATTACCCCAGATTTGGTCAATACTGCTGATTGCACCGCCTGTATAAGCACCCATATTCTGAATAATTGTGTTTATTTCAGCATTTGTGAGGAATTCGCCAGTGTTCAACTGGAATTTCTCAATTGAGTTGACTGTTACAAACTGGTTCTCAACTGTTATCATTGAGGAATCGTCGTATTTTACGAATAAGTTGTTGCCATCTTTGTAGAATGCGACATTGCTGCCGGATACTGTGCTGTCAAATTGAGCTAAATCTGTACCGCCATCATCCTTGAGAGCATCCATTCCATCCAGAAGGCTAAAGTTGTACGTTTCATTTCCAACGCCACCACGTAAAATGTCGTTTCCAATACCGCCAACCAGCACATCGTTGCCAGCCATTGCGTATAGTTCGTCATTACCGGCTTCGCCATACATTGTGTCATTGCTTGTGCCGCCGTATACTTCCAGGAATCTGTCATTACCGGCTCCGCCGTAGTAGGTATTAGCGCCGGTGTTTCCGAAGATAACGTTATCTCCTGAATTTCCTGTTCCGATGGTGCTAGCTGTTCCGGTTAAGGTGAGGTATTCAATGTTTTCGGATAATGTATAGTTAACGTTTGAGTAAACTTTGTCAGTTATTCCTTCTGCGGCATTTTCAATAATTATGGAATTTGAACTGTAAACATAATAGGTATCGTTACCTGCTCCGCCGATTAATGTGTCGATGCCGCCTACTCCATCAAGTACATTGTCGCCTATATTGCCTGTGATGACGTTATCTAGTGTATTACCGCTAGCATTGAGGTTATCTTTTTGTAGTTTGTCTAAAGTGGTTGTGTATACAATATCCTCGTCTATACACTGAGTAAACGCGCGGTTAAAGAGGTTAAGGTCAATGAATCTCTTGCCGTCTGCTACAAGGCCACGTCCACTGTCGCATATATAGAATCCTTCGAGGACTCCGGTAGTTGCATTGTATGCAGCGCCTGTTACTGCTACTGCGTGGTTAGAGTAATCAGCAGTTACACTTCCAGCAGTTGCTTCGTGTAATACATCAGCATCAAGTCCGATAATGACTCCCTGTTTGTTTTTTACAAGGTTTGCTATGTAAGTAGCATCTGCTCCTGGGGTTGTACCAGCCACAGCGGCTATTTGAGAGCCGACTATGGTGTTAGCTGAATAACCGAAATCTTGCAACAAGTTTCTCTGGTCAAGGTTGGTTGTAACGCCATCAGCACCACATCTGTTGTTTGCAATTGCTATATCTAAAACTTCTTGTTCTGTTAGATACATTCCGTTTTGTATAAGGAGGTTTTGAACAGAAACTATGCCGCAGTCATTATCGTAATCCTGGGTGTTTTGTCCTTGATTATAATTAAGTTCTGAAGACCAATCCAATGGATCGCCGTAAACAACCATACTCACTGTTCCAACAGTTAAATAATCCTCTGCGATCACTCTTTGTAGGAGAGTTAGGTTTTCGAAATTTGCTTTCAGTGTAGTGCTATCAAGATATGAATAAACTGTGTCTATTCCTTGACCTGAGTATTCTGAAATTGTAGTGCTGGAATTATGTATGTAGTAGGAATCGTCGCCATATCCGCCTATTAGCATATCAATTCCACCGCCACCATCCAGAGTGTCGTTTCCGGCCTTTCCATCAAGGACGTTATTGCCAGCATTACCAATAATGGTGTTATCTAATTCGTTACCTGTACCGGAAAGAGCTGAGCCTGTTAATGTAAGGTTTTCAAAGTTAGCTTTGAGTGAGTATGATACGCTTGAATTAACTGTATCACTACCTTCACCTGCGTTTTCGGTTACTACATCGCTAAACGTGTCAATAAAGTATGTATCGTTGCCAACGCCACCTGCCATTGTATCTACGCCAGCTCCACCATCAAGGATGTTATCAGCAGCATTACCTGTAAGGATATTATCCAGGGCGTTACCTGTAGCTGAAGTAGCTGATCCTGTTAAGGTAATATTTTCAAGGTTAGCACCGAGGGTGTAAGAAACACTGGAGTTAACTATATCAATACCTTCGCCTGCGTTTTCAATAACAACGTCACCTGTATTGTCAACGATGTAGGTATCGTTGCCAGCGCCACCTGTCATTACATCTGCGCCTATTCCTCCATCAAGGATGTTGTTACTTGCATTACCAGTAATAATGTTGTTAAGATTGTTACCTGTACCGGAAATTGCAGTGCCTGTTAATGTAAGGTTTTCAACATTGGCGCTAAGAGTATGATTAACGCTGGAATTAACTGTATCGGTTCCTTCTCCTGCATCTTCATAAACTTCATCACCTTCATTATCAATGATATAGGTATCATTTCCAGCTCTTCCTGACATAAAGTCAGCGCCAATTCCGCCATCCATAACGTTATTGCCTGCATTGCCTGTGATGATATTATTTAGTTCATTACCTGTTGCAGAAATTGCTGAACCTGTTAGGATAAGATTTTCAAGGTTACTACCAAGTGTGTAATCTATGCTTGATTGTACGGTATCACTGCCTTCATCTGCGTTTTCTTGAATCATGTCGCCTGCATTGTCAACGATGTAGGTATCATTGCCTGCACCACCCGTCATCGTATCAGCACCAACTCCACCATTAATTAGGTTGCCGCCTGCGTTGCCTGTAATACTGTTATCAAGATTGTTACCTGTGCCGTTAATGCCGACTGTACCAGTCAATATCAAGTTTTCAATGTTACTGCTAAGTGTGTAATCTATGCTTGATTGTACTGTATCAATACCTTCATCTGCGTTTTCTTGAACCATGTCGCCTGCATTGTCAACGATGTAGGTATCATTTCCTAACTGGCCTATCATTATGTCAGCGTTAGTTCCGCCATCAATGACGTTATCTAAAGAATTACCGGTAATGATGTTATTAAGCTCGTTGCCTGTACCTTCAACAGCTGAACCTCTTAACTCAAGGTTTTCAAGGTTGTTGCCGAGAATGTAATCTATACTTGATTGTACTGTATCAATACCTTCGTCTGCGTTTTCTTGAATCATGTCGCCTGCATTGTCAACGATGTAGGTATCATTTCCTAACTGGCCTATCATTATGTCAGCGTTAGTTCCGCCATCAATTACGTTATCTAAAGAATTGCCTGTAATAACGTTATTAAAATCATTTCCTGTACCGGCTAATGCTAAACCTGTTAATGTAAGATTTTCAACATTAGCTCCAAGGGTATAATTAATGCTGGACTGTACTGTATCAACGCCTTCACCAGCAATTTCATTTACTACATCACCTGCGTTATCAACGATATATGTATCGTTGCCAGTTCCGCCTGCCATTACGTCAGCGCCAACTCCACCATCAAGGATGTTATCTAAAGAATTGCCTGCAATGATGTTATCAAGTTCATTACCTGTAGCTGAAATAGCTAAGTTTGTTATTGTGAGGTTTTCAACGTTAGCGCCGAGGGTGTAATTAATGCTTGATTGTACTGTATCATCACCTTCGCCTGCGTTTTCAATGACTACATCGCCTGCGTTATCAACGATATATGTATCGTTACCAGCTCCGCCAATCATTACATCAGCGCCAGTTGCGCCATCAATGATGTTATTGTTA
>MFRL01000089.1 GCA_001784565.1 Candidatus Melainabacteria bacterium GWF2_37_15 | reverse complement strand
GCAAACCTTGGAGAAAAAGACAAAGCGTTCAAGGAATTAAGTATTGCAATGCAGATTAACCCGCTAATTAAGGAAATGATACTTGCAGACAAATGCTTTGAGCATTACAGGAACGAAGAAGAGTTTAAAAACATACTACAGTCAAGAAGGAAGCCTTTATAGATTATGACAACAGCAACACATTTAGATAAAATCCTGATACTTGATTTTGGTTCGCAATACACCCAGCTTATAGCAAGAAGAATCCGCGAACACAATGTATACTGCGAAATACACCCGTTCAATTACTCAATGGAAGAAATAAAAGCATTCAACCCTAAAGGAATAATCCTCTCAGGCAGCCCATCAAGCGTTTATGACAAAAATGCACCGCTTTGCGACAGGGAACTGTTTGATTTAAACATTCCAACACTTGGAATATGCTATGGGATGCAATTTATGTCACATTGCCTTGGCGGAAAAGTTGAATACTCTACAAAAAGAGAATATGGCAGGGCGCATATAGACATTTTAGAAGCTAACAGCCTGTTTGAAGGCATTAACATTACCGACAAACTCCCGGTCTGGATGAGCCACGGCGACAAAGTAGCGGCAATCCCCGAGGGTTTTAAGCAGATTGCAAAAACAGAAAACTGTGACTTTGCAGCTGTGTACCATCCTGAAAAGAAATTTTACGGTGTACAATTCCACCCTGAGGTTGTTCATACATATAATGGCGCGAAAATACTAAGCAATTTCCTTTTTAAAATATCCCAATGCCAGCCCAACTGGAACATGAAGAGCTTTATTGAAACAAAAATCGAGGAAATAAAGCAACAGGTCGGCAATAAAAACGTTATCTGCGGATTGAGTGGGGGCGTGGATTCTTCAGTTGCGGCAGTGTTAATTCACAGAGCCATAGGAGACCAGCTAAAATGCATATTTGTAAACAACGGCCTCTTAAGGGAAAACGAAGCTGAAAAAGTCCAGAAAGTGTTTAGAGAGAATTACCATATTGAATTAATCTACGCAAACGAAGAAGACAGGTTCTTAAAAGCATTACGAGGGGTTGAAGAACCTGAGCAGAAACGCAAAATCATAGGTCATGAATTCATAAACGTATTTGATAACGAATCTAAAAAGATAGAAAATGCTGAATTTCTCGCACAGGGCACGCTATACCCTGATGTTATAGAAAGTGTATCTTTTAAAGGCCCGTCAGCAACCATAAAAAGTCACCACAATGTAGGTGGCTTGCCGGAAAAAATGAATTTAAAACTGCTTGAGCCGTTCAGGGAACTGTTTAAGGATGAAGTGCGGCTTGTCGGCAAAGAGCTTGGAATGCCGGATGAGATCATAAACAGGCATCCATTCCCGGGGCCGGGACTTGGAATAAGGGTTTTGGGCGAAATAACCAAGGAAAGGCTTGATATACTGCGAAAAGCCGATACCATAACCATTGAAGAAATCAAAAAAGCTGGTATTTACAACCAGATATGGCAGGCTTTCACTGTCCTCTTGCCGGTCAAGTCGGTAGGAGTTATGGGAGATGAGCGCACATACGAGAACACAGCCGCCATACGTATGGTTGAGAGTGTTGATGGAATGACAGCGGACTGGGCAAAAGTTCCTTATGAAGTATTAGGAACGATTTCCAACCGTATAATTAATGAAGTCAGCGGCATAAACCGCGTTGTATACGATATTTCCTCAAAACCGCCTGCTACGATTGAGTGGGAGTAGAAAATGACTATAAGACGTGAAACAGAAAAAGATTTTCCAGAAATATACGATTTGGTTAAAATAGCTTTTCAAACTGCAAAGGTTTCTAACGGTAAAGAACAGGATTTTGTAGTTAAACTTCGCAATAGCGAAGACTATATTCCAGAGCTGGCATTGGTTGCTGAAGATGAGGCAGGCAAGCTCATCGGACACATTATGCTGACAAAAACTTATATATTTAATGACAGCACCAAGTTTGAGACACTTCTTTTAGCCCCTCTTTCCGTTGCTCTTGAGTACAGGAACCGTGGAATAGGTTCTGCGCTGGTAAAAGAAAGCTTTAGATTAGCAAAAGATCTGGGCTACAAGTCTGTAATTCTTGTTGGAGACCCAGCTTACTACACCAGATTTGGATTTAAGCCCTCTATTAATTTTAATATCAAAAATAACGAAAATATTCCTGATGAATACGTAATGGCCTGTGAATTAGTTCCAAACGCATTACAAGGAATTAGCGGAACAATTGAGTTTATGCGAGCATAACTTTTTACACGCTCACAGCACCCCTGCTCGCAGAACTTACAGTCTTTGCGTAGCGGGAAAGATAACCCTTAGGAATCTGCCTGTCTGCTGGCTTAAACTGTTTGCGTCTTGCCTCGATTTCCTCATCTGACAGTTCAACTTCAAGGACTCTGTTTTCTATATCAATTTTAATCTTGTCACCATCTTTTAAAAGGCCAATTACCCCAGCATCAACCGCTTCTGGTGAGATATGACCAATGCATAGCCCGCGGGTTCCACCCGAAAACCTGCCGTCTGTAATAAGAGCTACTTCTTTTCCCAGCCCTTTACCAACTATCAAAGCTGTCACAGCAAGCATTTCACGCATTCCGGGCCCGCCTTTAGGGCCTTCATAGGTGATTACAACCACATCACCGGCTTTTACTTCATTGTTGCTGACAGCTTGCATTGCTGCTTCCTCGCCAACAAACACTCGGGCCGTGCCTTCAAACTTAAGGCTGTCCTGCTGGATTCCTGATATTTTGACTACAGCACCCTCAGGAGAAATATTCCCATACAGCACAGCAAGTCCGGGATTACTTGTGATCGGGTTATTTAGCGGCCTGATTACGTTATTGTCAACCCATACATCGTTTTTAATTATCCCAAGAGTATCTAACACTGCCGGAATACCTCCCGCATTATCAAGATCGGTCATTGTAAGAGTGCTTGACGGGTCAAGTTTTATTATTTGCGGAATTTTCCTGCTTAATTCATCAAAATCCGACAAACTTACATCAATTCCAGCTTCATTTGCTATTGCAAGCAGGTGTAGGATGGAATTCGTAGACCCGCCCAGCGCAAGATCAACCATAATCGCATTTCTCAGCGATTCCTTTGTTATTATTGATTTAGGTAAAACATTTTCCCTGACAAGCTCAACAACTTTAATTCCGCTTTCAAAAGCAATTCTGCGCTTTTTTGCTGACACAGCAGCAGCCGTAGCGCACCCTGTCATACTCATGCCCATTACTTCCGTTAAACAGGCCATTGTATTAGCTGTATAAAGACCCTGACAGGAGCCAACGCCGGGGCAAGAGTTGATTTCATATTTATCAAGCTGTTCCTTAGTTATTGTACCTGCCTTATACTGCCCTAAAGCCTCAAATGTACCTCTTATAAGCGTTAATTGTTGATTCTCACACTTGCCATCAAGCATTGGGCCTGCTGTAACTACTATACATGGGATATTAAGTCGTACTGCCGCCATTAACATGCCTGGAGTTATCTTGTCGCAGTTAGTTAACAAAACTAACCCGTCGAGTGCATGCGCATTCGCCACGGATTCCACGCAGTCAGCTATTAATTCGCGTGAAGGAAGGGAATAGCGCATCCCTTCATGTCCCATTGCAATACCGTCGCATATTGCAGGCACTCCAAATATAAATGATTGCCCACCGCCAGAGTGAATTCCTTTTTCAATATGTCTCTCAAGGTCTCTCATCCCTGAATGACCCGGCACAAGATCTGTAAAGCTACTTGCAATCCCTATAAACGGTGAATCCATCTGCTTTTTTGTAATGCCTGTCGAATATAACAGGGCACGTGAAGCTATTTTATCAGTGCCTTTTTTAATATTGTCACTTCTCATTTTATGATTTCTGCTCCGAAATATTTTTGTAAAACCTTAGGAATGAGGATTGATCCATCTTCCTGCTGGCAATTTTCTAATATTGCAGCAAAGGTCCTGCCGACAGCCAACCCTGAACCATTTATAGTGTGCAAAAATTCAGGCTTATTAGTGGCTTTGTTCCTGTATTTAAGATTAGCCCGCCTTGCCTGGAAATCACCAAAATTGCTGCAACTTGATATTTCCCTGTAACAACCTGATGAAGGTAACCACACTTCAAGGTCATAGCATTTTTGTGCACTAAAACCTATATCTCCCGTGCAAAGAGCAATTCTTCTGTATGGCAATTCCAACAACTCGAGTATTTTTTCAGCATCACATGTTAGCTTTTCATGCTCATCAGGAGATGTCTCAGGAGTACACAGCTTAACCAGCTCAACTTTATTAAACTGGTGCTGCCTGATGAGCCCGCGTGTATCCTTGCCTGCTGAGCCTGCTTCTCTCCTAAAACACGGCGTAAATGCCGTCATATACATAGGCAGATCATCTTCATTCAGTATTTCCCCGGCATAAATGTTTGTTAAAGGCACTTCAGCGGTGGGGATAAGGAATAAATCCTCTTCCTCACACTTGTACATATCTGCCTTAAACTTAGGCAACTGGCCTGTGCCGGTCATTGTTGTGGAATTAACAAGGTATGGCGGCAAGTATTCAATATAGCCATGCTCTTTTGTATGCACCTCAAGGAAAAAGTTAATTATAGCCCGCTCTAATCCTGCACCTGCGCCTCTATAAATTGTAAACCTTGATTCGGAAATCTTCACTCCACGCTCAAAATCCAGTATTCCAAGCTCAGGGCCTATATCCCAGTGCGGTTTTATTTCAAAAGACTTATGTGGAATCTCGCCAACTGTCTTTATCACTATATTTGCGCTCTCGTCACGACCTACAGGCGTGGTTTCATCAGGAATATTAGGAATATTCAAAAGCATATCCCTTTGTTTTTCATTTAATTCTGTTTCCTGAACTTCCAGATCCTTGATTTCTTCGCCCATCTGGCGTACCTGTTCCTGGAGTGCTTCTGTATCCTTGCCTTCTTTTTTCAGCTTTCCAATATCCTGAGAAGCGTTTTTTCTTTGCGCTCTAAGATTATCAGCTTTTACCTGTAGCTCCCGCCTTTGTTTATCGATTTCCAATATTTCATTAACTGACAAATCCGGCGAGCGCCTTTGTAAAAGTTCATTAATTTTTTCAGGATTTTCTCTGATTAATTTTATATCCAGCATAATTTTCTCTTTTATTAATACAGGCTTATTATAACTTGAAACACGCCATTAAGAAATATTA
The DNA here is from genome assembly GCA_001784565.1 of Candidatus Melainabacteria bacterium GWF2_37_15. Classification (GTDB taxonomy): domain Bacteria; phylum Cyanobacteriota; class Vampirovibrionia; order Gastranaerophilales; family UBA9971; genus GWF2-37-15. The sequence goes on along the minus strand of MFRL01000089.1, from coordinate 5,735 downwards.
ATTGATTATTTATTTCTATTGAAATTTACTTGATATATGGTAGTATTGTAGATATAAATTAGGGAATTTATGGTTATTTGTTACACGATTAATTTTTGTAACAAAATTGGTAAAAAGGGTCATATTTAATTTTGTTGATGACTTTATAATTATAGAGGTGACTCAAAGTAATTAATTTGTTTTAACGGAGAAACATGACAGGAATAGATAAAATATTTGGGAACTTAACCGCACCAAAACAAGCGGCATTATACCAAACCCAGCCTTTAGGAAGGCCGGCGGCCGAAGCTCCTATTTCTTTTGCATCTTCTAGATCAGTAGAAGGCATGAGTTTACCCGGGAAAAATCCTTTTGGACAAATCAGTCCAAATGTAACTAATGATCAACAGGCAAACAAATTACCAAGACTATACGCATAATCAAAAAAGTTTTAATAAAAAAAGACCTGAATTATCAGGTCTTTTTTGTTTATCTATTTATATAGTGAACTTTCCTTATTTTGCCATTAATGCTAACTTTCGTAACACTGCCAATATCTATAGCAAGCTGAAAAGAATTTTCTAGAGGCAAGTTAAGCACATGCGCTATTAATGCCCGGATTATCCCGCCATGCGTAATTAATGCATAATCTCCATCACTGGCATTTATAACTTCATCAAACAAAGATGAGCACCTTTTATACAAACCAATATATGTTTCACCACCGGGAGGGGCCAGATTTACATAATCATTTTCCCATTTTTTGTATAAATTCTCATCTTGAGTCATAATTTTGCGCCATTCCATAAGCTCCCACTCGCCAAAGTTCATTTCAGCCAGCCTGGTATCAATTAGAAAAGGCGTTGCTGTTAGCCCTTGAGCCAGTGCAGTGCACCTTTTCAAGGGACTGGATATTATTTTTAAGTTTTCAATATCAGGTATCTTGGTTTTTAAAATCTTTAATTCATCCTGGAATGTTTCAGCCAGCCCAATATCTGACCTACCATAACATATCCCGGGCTGGATATGTGATTTTGTGTGTCGAATTAAATAAATGTCCATAATGCAATCAAATACACCGATACATAAAACGCAAGCTCTGTTATTTGCTGAAATGCGCCTAAAGTATCACCTGTAAACCCGCCTATTCTCTTGTTTAAATAATGCCCGACAACCTGTCTTATAATAAATAAAGGTATTAAAACAAGAAAATACTTTAACCCCAGCAAAAATATCGGCGCAAATCCAAAAACCCCTGCCACAATTAGTTCTGGCATAGACATTTTTTGCGAAACGCTGCTCGACCTGCTTGTCGCATCATTCTGTCGCGCATAAGTATATGTAATAAGAAAAGTAACCGCCATAAACCTGCTTATACTGTGCCCTGCAATTAATACAAACGGAAGCATTACAGTATCCATTTCATACAAAAACGCATATTTTAATGCCAAAAAAGAAACAAGAGCTATAGCACCATATGTCCCAATCCTTGAATCCTTCATTATTTCAAGAATTTTCTCTTTTGTGTATCCTCCGCCAAAGCCGTCAACACTGTCTGCAAGCCCATCTTCATGGAATGCTCCGGTTAAAGCAATTGTACTCACCATGCTTAAAAGCAGTGCAATGGAATTTGGAAAAACCAGGCCTGCTAAAATAAAAACAAGTGCGGCAAAACCTCCTACAATCCAACCCACCAAAGGAAAATACCTGTTTGCTTTTTTCATCGCAGCAGGTGAAAAATCCCCGAAATTATACAATGGTATGGTTGAATAATAGGATAAAGCTGTAAATAGTAGTATTAGTTCGTTTCTCATTTCACTTGTAACTCATCTGCGCATACATCCGCATCTTCAAATGATGCCATTTCATTTAAAAATTTAACTGCTGATTCAATAATCGGATAAACCACAGCAGCGCCCGTGCCTTCACCAAGCCTCATTTCAAGGTTAAGCAACGGTTCTGCGCCAAAGTGCTCCAGCATTATTTTATGGCCGCGTTCATTGGATGTGTGAGCAAATATACAGTAATCTATCACCCTGGGGTTAATTTTTGAGGCACCAAGAAGTGCAGAGCTGGCTATAAACCCGTCAATTAAAAGAATCATACCAAGTTCCGCCGCTTTAAGCATTGCACCGGCCATCATATTTATCTCAAACCCGCCAAAAGTGCTGAATATAGAGATAGGATCATCGTCTACAGGATTATTTTCAATGGCTTTTCTTAATATACTGATTTTTTTATTAAGCCTTTCATCGTTCAATCCTGCGCCCCTGCCTGTGCATTCTTCAATATCAAGCTTGCAGAATTTGCTGAATAACACAGCAGCAGGCGAAGTGTTACCAATGCCCATTTCTCCGAAGCCTATGATATTGCATCCTGTTTTATGGATATTTTCAATAATATTTGCGCCTCTGGACAATGCTTCAAGGCATTCTTCCCTTGTCATTGCCGGTTCGTGCATGAAATTTTTTGTGCCTTTTGCAATTTTAGCGTTTATCAGCATTGGGTGCGGCTCAAAATCGTATATAATACCGGCATCTATAACTATCAGCTCGATTCCATGCTGTCTGGTGAATACATTAATGCCGGCCCCACCAGCCATGAAATTAAATACCATCTGGTATGTTACTTCCTGCGGATAATAACTTACACCTTCTGCCACAATGCCATGATCGCCCCCAAAAAGTACAATAGCAGGTTTTTTTAACTCAGGACATAGTGTATCTTGAATACATCCAATTTTTATTGCCAGTTTTTCCAGCTTACCAAGCGAACCTACAGGCTTGGTTTTATTATCTATCTTGTGTTTCAGCTTTTCCCCAAGTTCAATATTAACAGGCTTTATATTGAAATTTAACATCTTATTTTCCTGAATTGCTTATGTTTTTATTTTAGTAGGAATCCCCGCAACAGTAAAGAACACTTCATCAGCGCTTTTTGCAACAAGTTGGTTTACTCTTCCGGCATAATCCCTGAACTTCCTGCTTACAGGATACTCAGGAATTATCCCAAGCCCAACCTCATTCGCCACCAGAACAGCGTCAAAGCTTGCTTTTTTAAGCTCATCAAGCATATTCTGGGTTCTTTTCTTGATTTCTTCTTCATCAAACTCATCAAGCACAAGATTTGAAGTAAACAGTGTTAAACAATCGATCAGCACAAAACCATAATCATATTCTTGATCAAGCCTTTTAATAAGCGGGGCAATGTCCTTGAATTCTTCAAAACATCCCCACTCAGGCGGGCGTTCTTCCTTGTGCTTCCTTATTCTTTCTTCCATCTCTTCATCAAAATAAGGACAGGTCGCTATAAATGCTACCTTTTTGCCAGATTCCTGCGCTAATTGTACTGCATAGCCGCTTTTGCCGCTTCTTGCACCGCCCAGAACAAACGTTATTTTACCCATGCGCTATCCTCAACTTTCGCAGCCATTAATAAATCCGTTATTTGACGTACTGCGCCTTTGCCTCCTTCTTTATCAGAAACAAAATGGCAGATCCGCTTTACCTCATCAACAGCATCAACAGGGCAGCAGGCCAGCCCAACCTTTTCCAGCACGCATATATCTGGCAGATCATCGCCTACATAAGCAATTTCAGACAAATCAAGGTTATATTTAGCCATTAAAACTTTAATGGCCTCAAACTTATTCTTTGCGCCCTGGAAAACTTCAGGTATTTCAAGGTCCTTCGCTCTTTTGTCAACTATAGACGTTTGTCTTGCAGTTATAATTGCGGTAATAAACCCCCGCTTGTTTAAAAGATTAATACCCTGGCCATCTTTAGCATTAAAAGCCTTGATTTCTTCACCGCTGTTAGTGTATATAATATCCCCATTTGTCAAAACACCATCAACATCAAACGCAACGAGTTTTATTCGGGACAATTTCTCTTTCATACTAAGCCACTCCTGCTTTTAAAAGGTGATGTATATGCAGTATTCCTTCAGGACTGCCGTCTTCCCTTAATATTGCAACTGATGTAATTGAATATTTTTCCATTATTTGAAGAGCTTTTGCAGCAATATCATCTTTTGTCACTGTTTTCGGGTTTTTCGTCATTACGTCCTGAACCCTGAGTCCTGATAAGTTGTCATGCTTTTGGACTGTTCTTCTTACGTCACCATCTGTTAAAATACCTTCTAATTTACCTGAATCTCCTATTACCAGAGCTAAACCAAGCCCTTTTTCGCAAATCATGCTTATTGCGCTTTTTAAAGAAGCATCCGGGCTTACAAAAGGCAGTTTATCACCACTTATCATTAAATCTTCAACTTTCCAGAAAACGCCTTTACCCAGTGCACCGGAAGGGTGAAACATAAGGAAATCCTCAGGGGTAAAGTTTCTTCGTTTTAAAAGGCACACAGCAAGAGCATCTCCAAGCGCGAGGGTTACTGTAGTACTGGCAGTAGGAGCAAGATTATACGGGCAGGCTTCTTTTTCAACTGAAATATCAAGAGTTACATCACTTTTTTGTGCCAGAGTAGAGGATGGCTTGCCTGTCATGGCAATCAAGTTCAGACCAAAGCGTTTAATAAGAGGCAATAACTGTAATAATTCAGTTGTTTCCCCGCTGTTGGAAATCGCAAGCACAATATCATCCCTTGTTAGTATGCCTGAATCGCCGTGAGTACTTTCTGCAGGGTGTAAAAAGAACGAGGGAGTGCCTGTACTGGAGAACGTGGCAGCAATTTTTTTACCAACAATGCCGGATTTTCCCATTCCGGTAATTATTACTCGTCCCTTGCAATTATAAAGAAGGTCTATTGCTTTTTCAAAAGAAGCATCTAACCTTTCAACAAGTTTTTTTATTGAATTTGCTTCTGTTATAAGCACTTCTGACGCTGTTTCCAGAATATTTTGAGTAATCATAGTTAATAACCTCTTTGTAACAGGGTTTAAAAATTTATAAAATGGGTATATACATAATACGAGGGGTTGCGGGTCGGGTGACCTGCACCAGGTAAATGCTAACTAAAGCACTTGTAAAGAGTTACTATGGATTATCGTAGTAGCTCTTTACTGTTTAGTTTCTAATATGTTTATCTTAAATAATAAGACAGTTTTAAGCAAGTTATTGCCTTATTCTCGGATAAAAAACAAACTTAACATTGTTAATAATAAAAGAATGAACCAGCAATGGTACAGATTAGCAGAAAACACTGTTTTAAAGCTTCTTGATTCTTCTTTTGAAGGTTTAACCAACCAGGAAGCAGAAATAAGGCTGAAAAAATTTGGGAAAAACCAGCTTCCTATAAAAAAACCTGTTTCATTAATAAAAATTATATTAGACCAGCTTAAAAACCCCCTCATATATGTACTGATTGCAGCATTTATTGTTTCTGCTTTTCTTGAAAACATAAAAGATGCAGCTTTTATCTTTATAGTTATTTTTATTAATACTGTTATAGGCTCATATCAGGAATGGAAAGCTGAAAAGAGTTCTGAAGCGCTGCATAATCTCTTAAAAATATGCGTAAAAGCTCAAAGAAACGGGATTAAAACAAACATTAACGCTGAGAATATTGTGCCAGGCGATATTGTATTTCTGGAGTCAGGGAATAAAGTCCCGGCTGATATCAGAATTTTAAAACAAATAAGCTTAATGATCGATGAATCGTTGCTTACGGGAGAATCTGTGGAAGTTTCCAAAATAACTGAGTTTATAGACAGGGAAGTTCCCCTTAGTGACAGGGAAAACATGGTTTATGCAGGCTCGACCATTACAGCAGGAAGAGGCACGGGAGTGGTTGTTGAA
>MFRL01000088.1:15421-20877 GCA_001784565.1 Candidatus Melainabacteria bacterium GWF2_37_15 | reverse complement strand
TACCTCTTTTTTTATTAAATGAAACTTCCGACTACTTGTCCAGTTTCTGGGGTACAGATCACAACACAAGGCAGGGTCACACAGGTCACTGTACAAAATACTGCAACAGGAGAAATATCCACATTTGATTGCGATTATTGTATTTCAACCATGCCCGTTAGGGATTTAATAGATTCTCTTGAAACAGAAGTGCCTGATGATGTTAAAAATGTGGCCAATGGTCTTGTTTACAGGGATTTTAAAACAGTCGGGCTTCTTCTCGATAAAGTTAAGATAGAGATGCCTGATAACTGGGTTTATATTCAAGAAAGGGATGTTAAGGTCGGCAGGCTGCAAGTATTCAATAATTGGAGTCCTTATATGGTGAGTGATTCCAGTAAAGTATGGATTGGGCTGGAATACTTCTGCAACGAGGGAGATGAACTTTGGACAATGCCTGATCAAGAGTTTATTGAGTTTGCTAAAGATGAACTTGAAAAAATTGATATTATTGATAAAAAGGATGTGTTGGATGCGGTTGTAATTGCTATGCCTAAAGCTTATCCAGCATATTTTGGTACTTATGATAAGATACATGTTATAAAAAACTTTGTTGATAAGATTGAAAACCTTTATCTTATAGGACGAAATGGTATGCATAGGTATAATAATATGGATCATTCAATGTTATCAGCAATGCAGGCGGTTAATAATATTATAAATAATATAACTACCAAAAATAATATCTGGAATGTCAATGCAGAAGAAGCGTATCAGGAAGAAAAATAATAATTACCCAAGCTTTATAAAAGCCTCTATTTTTGCTAGAACTGAGTTTGATGCCGTATCGTCAACATCAACATAAAGTCCGCTGTGCTTTTTAGCTAAATATTTTGCCAACTGCATTTTTGCACAAAAGGTCTGGGCAAAAAACACTGTAGGCACGTTTTCATTTACGTACATTTCAAGGTCGATATCCGCTGGTTTGCCAGCTTCTACACATCTTGTCCAGCCATATACATGCGTTGTATCAGGGAAAATATCAAGAAAATCCAGATCATTGGGCGGTACCCCCCAGAAACCGTATTCAGGTTTGGTTTCATGGATGGTATTTTGGGCTTTGTTTAAAATCCCGTCCATTATTGCTGTTATTTTTTGGTTTAAAGGTAGATTGCTCTTGGAAATTGGGGTATTTAAAGTCTGGCTATATTCCTCGTATTTTGTTTCTATTATGTTAAATTCCATATCCTTAAGTATTTTTGCGGCAAACCAGCCTGAATCGCATTTTTCTCGGCCAACAGAAGCAACAATAACGTCTAGTCTGTCACGCAGAAAGAGCGAATTATCAATTATATTACGCATAATTCTGCAATAAGCATCAGGAAGCACGCCTAATGCGGGGGCATTAATGTTGACATCGAGGTCAATCAACTCATTGTCAGGGTAGTTTGCTTTTACTTTTTCAAGTACGTCGGGAGCAGGATAGCCCCATATGCCAATTAATCTTTTCATCGTTTAAAATATAACATAATCAGCCCTAAAATACCTGCAATAATCAGTATCAGGCTTACAAACTGAGCAATGTGCAGTCCTGCAAAGCTGTAAATATTATCCAGCCTTAAGCCTTCTATAAAAAATCTGCCTGCGGAGTATAAAACAAAGTAACCGCAAGTAACTGCGCCGTATTTATAGCGGGGATGCTTTCTAATTATATAGAACAGGATAATAAATACAATTAAGTTCCATATTGATTCATATAAAAACGTGGGGTGACAGTAGCCATATTCAGGTATAAAAACCCTTATAGGCAGATTTGTAGGCCCGCCAAACGCTTCTGTATTAAAAAAGTTTCCCCACCGGCCTATAACCTGGCCTATAATAAGGCCGTAAGCATATAAGTCAGTGTATTGAAGGAAGTTAAGTTTGTTAAACCTTGTGTAAGCCATCATAGCGAAAAACCCACCTATAATAACTCCGTGGATTGATAATCCGCCCTGCCATGTCATAAAAATCTCGTTTAAATGCCCGGAAAAATAATCCCAGTCAAATATTACGTAATAAAGTCTTGCAAAGATAATGCCGCATATCATAAGCAGGGCTGACAAGTCGAATATGCGGTTCTGGTCAATATTTTGTTCTTTTGCGGCGTGTAATACCACTATTAGCCCTATTAAAAATCCGGCAGCTATCATAACGCCATACCAGTGAACAGCAGCAGGGCCAATGTTGAATAGTATTTCTCCGGGTGATTGTAGTGTAATCATTTTCTCACCCTGCTTTTTGGATCAAGCATATCCCTTACAGCATCACCTACAAGGTTAAAAGCCAAAACAGCAGTAAAAATCAGAAGGCCGGGTGTTAACAGCCACGGCCTGTACATTACATTTATATACTCCTGTGCCTCTTTTAACATATTTCCCCAGCTAGCATCAGGCTGTTGTATGCCTAAACCCAGGAAGCTAAGTCCTGATTCCGCTAGAATATAGCCCGGCACGCTCAGTGTTATTGCTACTATTACATAACTTGTTGTCTGAGGCAGGATATGATGCGTTATAATCCTTAATGAACTCGCGCCAATTGCGCGGGAGGCTTCCACAAAGTCCTGGTTTTTTATAGAAAGTACCATTCCTCGTACAACACGGCTAAATCCTGCCCAACCTATAAAGGCTAGAATAAACGTTATGAGTCCAAATCGCTGTGCGCTTGTCATTCCTGATGGTAAAATTGCTGCAAGGGTTATCAAAAGGAAGAAACTGGGGATGCTCATAATGGCTTCCGCTACCCGCATCATTATATTGTCCACTTTCCCGCCAAAGTAGCCGGCAATTCCTCCGTATAAAAGCCCTATCGGGAAAGAAATAAGTAATGCAAGAAAGCCAATGGTGAGTGAGATTTGGCCGCCGTAAAACAGCCTTGAAAATACGTCCCTGCCGTTAATATCAGCGCCGAATAGGAACAACCTGCCGGGATCATCCACTCCTACTAACCGGCCATGGGAGAAAAACTTGAGGAAATATTTTTGTGACCTATCCAGAGAATAATCCAGTTGGAAGGTTTCAGGGTTGAAATGGCGTTTATAGTTGTATGTATAAGGCCAGGATAGTTTCCCTTCCTGGTTAATTACGAATATTTTGGATGGAGGTGAGTAGGACAGGCTCCTATCACTGAAGTTTCTTGGATATGGCGCAAAAAAGTCTGCAAAGGCAATGCAAACGTACATTGACACAAGTACTATGATTGCTGTCAGGACTATTTTATCTTTTGTCAGTTTTTTGATGAACATACAATTTCATTTTGCCTTTTACAAGATTAAATATCAATTTTTTTCTTTAGGGGTTTTATATTAAATGTAATTTCAAAATTTATAAACGAGGATTTTATGATTAATCCGTTACATTTTAAAACCTATAATCCCTGGCTGGATCAAATAAGGGCAAAATTAGATTTACCTTCAGAATCCTATACAGTTATCAAAGAAGAAGAGTGGAATAGAAAACAGATTTCTAATGTTTTTAAAGCCTTTGATAATCCCTTTACTACTATGACTGCAAATGTTGATATTACAAATTTGAGAAATGTTTCTAAAGAGAAAAAATTGCCAATTTCTGATGCGATTCTTTATATGATTGGAAAAACTGTAAAGGATATTCCTGAATTTCATTATAGGTTTAAGGATAATAAAGTAGTAAAATATGATGATTTTTGTCTTGGAATGACTTTTGCCAATGATAAAGATTTATATAATTATGTAAATTTGGATTATTCTGATGACCCTTTAAAGTTTATAAAAAACGTTAAACAAAAGAGTGAAGAGGGTAAAATAAGGGAAGGCTTATTTGATGAGCCCAGAGAAAATGCAATATATTTAAGTTGTGTTCCCTGGGTAAATTTTACTTCATTAGCTAGTCCTGTAAACAACTATGCAAAAGACTCAGCGCCTAGAATTGTTTGGGGCGGGTTTTCAAATGATAAAACAACTATGCCGGTTGCTTTAGAAGTTCATCACTCATTTATGGATGGAAGGCATATGGGTATGTTTTATCGAAAACTTCAGGAGAACTTAAACAATGCTAGGGAAATATTTAGGAATGTTGGCAATTAGGCAAGCATACCTAAAGGATGTTTAATATATATATTGACCGGTTAGCTTGAAAGTCTATTATTGATTTTATGTATTAATGATGCAAGGGGAGTAAAAATGCAATTAAACGGAAATCAAAATCAGCCTTCTTTTGGACGGCTTAGATGGAAAGATGCAAAAAACGTAAGTGATGAAGCAAGAAAGGGCCTCTCTCAATTAATTAAAGGCAAAGGGAGAGAGTTAAGAAATCTAACCGAAGGCGAAGATGTTCGTTTAATTCTTAATAAGGACAAGCATGATAATGAACATTTGCTCTTATCTGCTGAGAAATTTTATATACACAAACCTGTAAGCAAATTAGCTCCTAAAAACATATTCCATCTGGGGGCAGTAAGAGTTAATTTGCGCGGGGAAAAGGATATTTTAGTAGAAAAAGAAGCTGGAAAAAACCTAAAAACTTCTTTGGGAGTGCCGCTTTCATCAGGAGAACCAATAACCCCGGATAGTTTTATGGAAACTTTAAAACAAGCATTAGATACAGCAAAAAGAGTAGCAAAATATGCAAGAAAAAAAGCAGCAGGAACTTTGTCAAGGAATGATATAACCTGGAGGAAAGCATTAAACACTCTTAATCAACAAGCATAAATATTGTTTAACCCAGGCTTACCCGCGGGTCTACTACCTTAAGCAGAATGTCGGCAATTAAATTACCCACGATCAGCATAATCGAGCCGATCATCAACGATGCCATTACAAGATTTATATCAGAGCGCATAACCGCCTCAAGTATAAGCCTTCCAATACCCGGATACTGCAAAACAAATTCTGTCAGCGCCGCACCGTTCAGTAAAGCTGCAAATTCAAAACCAAGCAGCGTTACTAAAGGGTTAATCGCATTCCTTACCGCATGTTTATATATGACTTTGTTTTCCGGCAAACCCTTTGCTCTGGCCATTTTTACATAATCAGATTCAAGCACATCCAGCAAATTACCTCGCATCTGGCGTTGCAGACCTGCAAGGCTTATTGTACAAAGCACTGTAACAGGTAATACAAGGTGATGCGCTATATCAAGTACTTTTTTGGGCAGGCTAAAATCTTCAAACCCAACGCTGGTCAGTCCTCCAATTGGGAACCAGCCTGTTTTTACCGCAAATATTAACAATAAAAGGGCAAAGAAAAACGAAGGAATTGCCATTCCCATTGAGGCTATTATGGTTAATGCCCTGTCCGCTTCTGATTTCCAGTTTAATGCAGCGTAAATACCGAGCGGGATGGCAATAAGCCAGGTGAAAAAAATTACAATTGTTGTAAGAAGCAGGGTGTTGGGGATTCTTTCCATGAGCCTGTTTGCAACCTTTTCGCCGGAGGTTGAAACCCCCAGGTCACCAGTTAC
>MFRL01000088.1:0-15407 GCA_001784565.1 Candidatus Melainabacteria bacterium GWF2_37_15 | reverse complement strand
ATTTAAAATATTGTTCATGTACGGGTAAATCAAGACCCAGCCGCTCTTTCTCTGCCTGAAGTGTTGCAGGTGAAATAGCAGGGTTCATTTTTAACTCTGCAAGAGGATCTACAGGGCTTAATTTAATGATTGTAAAGCTGATTATGGATATAACAATCAGCAGGGGTAAGGCTTGGAGTATTCTTTTTAATATGTATACAGGAATTGTCATACTAAATAAATCTTAGCATAGTATAATAAATAAAAATAAATATAGGGAAACCGGAAATGATTATACCTAGTATAGATATAATGAATGGGAAAGCTGTCCAGCTCAAGCAGGGAAAAGAAAAAGTGCTTGAAAGAGAAGATATTTTTGAGCTGGCTAAATACTTTGGAAGGTTTGGCGAAATCGCTGTTATTGACTTGGATGCTGCAATGGGAAAAGGGGATAATAATGAGCTTATTAAAGAACTTTGTAAGATTGCAGATTGCCGGGTGGGCGGTGGAATAAGATCAGTTGAGCGAGCAAAAGAAATCATTTCCTTTGGGGCAAAAAAAGTCATCATTGGAACAGCTGCATCCAAGGAATTTTTAATTCAACTTTCTAAAGAAAAGGTTATGGTAGCTATAGATGCTAAGCAGGGAATAGTTGTAACCCAGGGCTGGGAAAAAGAAACCGGTCAAACCCCTGCGCAACTTGTAAAGGAAGTGGATGAGTATTGTTCTGGCTATTTGTACACAATAGTTGAAAAAGAAGGGTTAATGGAAGGAACAGACATTGACGCTATTTTAAATATCCGGGCAATTACAAAGAATGAGCTTGTTGCAGCAGGAGGAATAAGTTCAATTGACGAGATTGTAAGGCTTGATAATGCGGGAGCAGGATGTCAGCTTGGTATGGCTATATATACAGGCAAAATAAACCTGGAAGAAGCTTTTGTTGAGATTCTTGATTTTGAAAAGAGTGACGGGCTTATTCCGACAATAGTGCAGGATAGAAAGACTAAGCAGGTTCTTATGCTGGCTTATAGTAACAAAGAATCAGTAAAAGCGTCTTTAAAAACCGGACGGGGCACGTATTATTCAAGATCAAGGGAAAAATTGTGGATAAAAGGCGAAACCTCCGGCAATATACAAAACTTAATCAGGGTTAAATATGATTGTGACAGAGACACATTGCTATATATAGTTGATCAGGTCGGCCCGGCCTGTCATACAGGAGAAGGCACCTGTTTTGGAGGACGGGAGTTTGATTTTGAAACCTTATATGATGTATTGGTTGAAAGACTGGTTAAACTTCCTGAAAACTCTTTTACAACAAAGCTTTTCAAGGACGAGTTTTTTTTAAAGAGAAAAATTAATGAAGAAGCTTTTGAGGTTATTCACGCTAAAAACAAGGATGAATTAACCTGGGAAGTCTGCGACCTTGCTTATTTCGTTATGACACTTATGGTTAGGAATGGTGTGACAATTGATGATGTGAGGCATCATCTTGAGTCGAGAAGAAAGTAAGTTATGACAGAGCGTAAAAAAATAAAAACCTCCAGGCGAATTGTATTCAAGTTGGGTACCAATATAATCACCAATCAGGCCGGTAATATTGCGCTGGCAAGGATTTATTCGTTAATAGAATCAATTGCAGAGTTAAAAAGCCAGAATAAGGAAATCATACTTGTAACCTCGGGTGCGGTTGGTATGGGTGCAAAAATCCTTGGTAACTCAAAAAATTGTGACCCTGTGAGTTTAAAACAGGCACATGCAGCGGTGGGACAGGGGCAATTAATGCATTTTTATGAGGAGGCTTTTGAGAAATTTAACATTATAACCGCCCAAATACTTCTAACTGCTGAGGATTTTTCTGTAAGGAAAAAATATTTAAGTTTGCGAAATACTTTAAACACCCTTCTTGAACTTGGAGTTGTGCCGATAATTAACGAAAATGACGCTATTTCAACCAGTGAGCTTGAAGGTTATAAGGAGAATGGCGTTACAGTTTGCTTTGGTGATAATGATAAGCTCTCTGCATTAGTAGCAAGCAAGCTTGATGCGGATATTCTGGTTATACTGTCCGATGTTGATGGGCTTTATACTGGAAACCCAAAAACTAACAAAGATTCAAAACTCATTTCTATAGTAAAAGATATTACGCCTGAAATAGAATCATACGGCCAGGATGCATCAAAAGGCGGTCGTGGCGGTATGAAAACCAAGATTGAAGCAGCGAAAATCGTTGCACATTCAGGTTCTATGGTAGTTGTGGCCGGAGGACAAGACCCGGATATAATCAGAAAAATCTTCAGGGGAGAGGAAGTAGGGACATTATTCCTGCCTGTTGAGCATCTTTCGGGAAGGAAGAAGTGGATTGCCTTTGCAACAAACATCGGCAGCTCTATAAAAGTCAATGAGGGTGCAAAGAAAGCACTTATTGACAAAAAGGCCAGCTTAATGCCAATAGGCATAATAGAAATAAAAAATTCATTTAAAAAAGGTGATGTGATTAGCATCCTTGACGAGGGAGGCCGGGAGTTCGCGCGTGGAATGACGAATTACTCCAGTACAGAATGCAAAAAGGTCATAGGTAAGAATTCCGAGGAAATAGAACGGATTCTAGGGTTTAAGAACTATGATACGGTTGTGACACGGGATAATATAGTGGTTTTATAGGAGGATAATAAATGCTCACCATAGCCCAAAACGCCAAAAACGCCTCATATTTACTCGCTTCATTACCTGAACAGATTAAAAATGCTGCACTTGCGGCCGTGGCGGAAAACATAAAAGCGAATCAGGAATTGATTTTGCGGGAAAATAGAAAAGATTTGGAAAATTCAAAAGATATTACAAAATCTTTATATGATCGCTTAAAACTTGATGAATATAAGATAGATGTCATAGTAAAAGGCATTCACGATGTAATAAACCTTGAAGATCCTGTAAATAAAATACTGGCCGCTACAGAACTAGATAAAGAGCTGGTATTAAATAAGGTAAGCTGTCCTATTGGAGTAATTGGTGTTATATTCGAATCAAGGCCCGATGTTGTGCCGCAAATAGCAGCTTTAGCTATAAAATCAGCTAATGCTGTTATTTTAAAAGGCGGCACGGAAGCTGATAACTCAAACACAGTCCTTGTAAAAGTAATCCATGAAGCGTTAAGCAGGGTTGTGGATTTTCCTGCCAACGCTGTAAGTCTTATTAAAACAAGGGATGATGTTAAAAAAATGCTGGAAATGAGTGGATATATAGACCTTATAATACCGCGCGGCAGCAACAGCCTTGTTAAATACATTCAGGAAAATACCAAAATTCCTGTGCTCGGCCATACAGAAGGGATTTGTCATATTTATATAGACGAATTTGCTGACTTAGAAAAAGCAGTAAAAGTTACAGTTGATTCAAAGGTGCAATATCCCGCTGCGTGCAATGCGGTAGAAACACTGCTTATTCATAAAAATATTGCTGAAAAAGTTCTTCCAAGGTTACTGGAAAGGTTTAAACAGGAAGAAGTAACAGTAAAGCTGGAAAACGCTGATTGGCATACTGAATACAGCGATAAAATTATTGCAATAAAAGTAGTTGAAGATATTAATGAAGCCATAAACCATATAAACCATTATGGTTCCCACCATACAGACTGCATAATAACTGAAGATACCGCTAATATGGACTTATTTATGAACCTTGTTGATTCAGCAGGGGTTTATTGTAATGCTTCGACCCGTTTCGCAGATGGATTCAGGTATGGTTTTGGCGCGGAAGTAGGCATTAGCACGAACAAGACCCACGCCCGTGGGCCTGTGGGACTTGAGGGGTTAACTATCTATAAATACAGGCTTTATGGTTCAGGCCAGACCGTGGCCGAGTATTCCGGCAAGCATGCAAGGGAATTTACGCATAAGAAACTTATTAATTAAGAAATGTAAAAAATACAATTATTAGTTGTTAATATTCTTCATTTACAGGTTTCTAAATGTCATCAACCAGATAAATGGATAAAGAAGTAATGCTTGTAATACAGAATAGGCCAATAAGTTTTTCAAATGCTGGATTACAGAAAAAGGCCGTAAATTTTGGGAACGACTCGCAAAAAAAACAGGAACAGGGTGGGACAACCCGTAGACAGTTTATAAAGGATACAGCGGCATGGCTTGCAATTGCAGGGCTTGGCGGTATGGTATTTTTACAAGATAAAAAGATTGAAACCTTAGAAAAAGGCCAGAAGGCTAATTCTTTAGCCCGAATACCTGAACTGGTTAAAGAAGTAGGGCCTTCTACGGTAGCGATAGGAACAAGATGGAATACATCAGGTGATATAACTAAAATTGATGGTAAGGGCTCAGGATTTATCATAGAAGATGCCCCAAAAAACTTGCTTATTATTAGTAATGACCATGGTATTCGATATAATGTATTAGAAGATGAAAAAACCGGGAAAAAATGTGTAAAAATTTATTTTTATAATCAAGATAAAAGTGTTATTCCTGCAACAGCTGAATTAATTGCGAGTGACCCAGGTGTAGATTTAGCTGTTTTGAAATTTTTACCGGATCAAAAAATTCCTGATTTTGTTAAACCTATTAAAAAATTTGGATATGTTGATAAACGTGGGATACCTGCTATAACTATAGGATGTCCTCGTGATCTAGAGGATATGGTCAATTTTGGGGTTGTAAGCAATATTGGAGTACATAACTTAATAGCACCGGCTGCGGAGTGCTTTACAATTGACGCTCCAATTAATCAGGGAAATTCAGGCGGGGGAACATTTGGCCTTAATGGTGAGCTGCTGGGTGTAAACAATGCCGTTAGCACTGATGCCCACGATGTAGGGTATTCAATTTCCACTAAAACTCTTTCAGAATTTCTAAAAAATAATGATATCCATGTACCCGGCCTCACTGATCAATAAACTAACTCAACGCCTTAAACCCATTAAGTAGATCATTTTTAAGATCTTCAACGTCCTCAAGACCAATACTTAATCTGAAAACAGTCTTGTTTTTGAATTTTTCACTTAAATACTTTCTTTTAGTGTAAACTTCCGACTTTATAAGACTGTTAACCCCGCCCCAGCTTAGCCCTACAGGGAAAAACTCCAGGGAATTCATAAATTTTTCAATTTGTTCTTCATTGTAATTTTCTTTAAATGTAAACCCAAAAACACCTGATGATTCTGTAAAATATTTGTTAAAAAGTTCATGTTGCGGGTGAGAAGGCAGTGCGGGATGAATTACTGTTTCGATTATATCCTGTGCTTCCAGCCATCTAGCTATGTTGAGAGCTGCTTCTTCCTGGTATTTTAATCTGACATTCAGGGTTCTTAGCCCTCTTAAGCCTAAATAGCAGTCTTCAGAATTTACAAATATTTCCACTGTTTCATAAAACTTGCTAATAACATTGGAATAAGCTTCATTAGTGGTTATTGTGCCTAGCAGAATGTCTGAATGTCCGCCTATATACTTTGTGCCGGACATAATTGAAATATCTATACCATAATCCAACGGCCGGAAAAATAGCGGCGTGGCCCAGGTGTTGTCGATTATTGTAACTATGTTTTTTTCTTTTGCGATTTTTATTATAGGCTCAATATCCTGTATTTCGAATGTGTTTGAGCCCGGTGATTCTAAAAATATGAGGCGGGTGTTGGGTTTTATATAG
Source organism: Candidatus Melainabacteria bacterium GWF2_37_15 (assembly GCA_001784565.1). GTDB lineage: Bacteria > Cyanobacteriota > Vampirovibrionia > Gastranaerophilales > UBA9971 > GWF2-37-15. The sequence continues at coordinate 9,767 of MFRL01000088.1, read as the reverse complement.
TCTGTTATATTTTTTCCGGTATCAGGCGGTAAAGCATCAACCTTTACGCCATATTTGGATAAAACATTATTGCAAAAGTTCATAGTCGGCGCATAAACGTTATCGCAAACTAAGATATGGTCACCCTGCGAGCAAAGAGCCATAAAAGTCGTTGTAATAGCATTTAAGCCTGATGGGCAGGCTCTGGTCATATATCCGTTTTCTAATTCACAAATAGCATCTTCCAGCGCAAGCTGGGCAGGATTGCCAAGAGTGCCGTAGTAATTGCCATGGAATGGGGGTTTTGAGGTCTTAAAGTCTTTATAGCTCAGCAGAATTGTAGAGCCTTTATAAATAGGAGGGTTTAATGTCTTGTATTCAATGCCTTTAGGGCAAGTTGTATATTTGCCGCTCCGTATTAGCTTTGTTTTTACATCCATTTGAAGTACTCCTCCTTCATAAAAAATGCAATTTACGCTATTATAATATTATGAAAAAAATAAAGACAGTTTTTATTTTATTAGCATTAATGGCTTGTCTCCCGGCTTTTTCAGTAAATGGCAAGGCAAAAGTTCACTATGATAATGCTCTTAAACTTTATCAGATGAAGGATATTGAAGGGACTATAAGAGAGCTTGAAATGGCCAAGCAAGCTGCCCCTAATGACGTGCTTGTCAGGATCAAGCTGGCTGATATCCTTTATAAAACCTCCAAGCCGGAGGCTGCTTTAACTGAATACCTTCAGGCAGCCCAGATCGATACTACAGACTCTTTCCTGTATGTAAGTATGGGAAATATTTATCAGGAGTTGAATCAGTATGATAATGCGCTGGCTGCTTATTCAAAAGCTCTGGAAATGGCTCCTGAATACAAGTTTAACTTATTAAACGTTGCTTCCATGCATGCTGTAAAAGGAAATCACGATAAAGCCGTTAATTACTACGGAGAATTTCTTAAAAATTATCCTGAGCATGTTGATTCCAGAAGAAATGTTGCTTCCTGTTATATGGCTATAAACCAGCCGGAAAAAGCAGTTAAGGAATTTGAATATGTCTTACAGAACAAACCCGAAGATTTTAAAGAATATCCTGTGTATGGAAAAGCTCTTATACAGGTGAAAGATTATAAAAAAGCCGTGCCAGTGTTAAAAAAGGCTGTTGATTTAAGCCCAAGAGATCCTGAAGTTCGCGTAAATTATGGTGTTGCGCTTTTAAATACAGGAGAAAAGGAAAAGGCAGCAGTAGAACTTAAAAAAAGTCTTGAACTTGATCCTACACTGACTAACGTAAAGCTTGAACTGGCAAATGTGCTTACCGAGCTTAAAAAAGAAGATGAGGCTATAAAATACTATAAAGAATATATTTCATCAGTTCCAAATAATCCGGATGCCCTGTTTAATTTAGGTATTATTTATCAAAAAAGAAAAAACACTGACGAAGCTGTTAAAAATCTTGAAAAAGCGATGCAGTTAAAGCCTGATGATGTAACCATAAAAAAGGAACTGGGCAGAAGTTATCATCTTGCAAAAAACTACACCAACGCGCTTAAACTGTATGAAGAAGTTCTGATTACACAGACAAATGATCCTGAATTATGTTACAATATCGCGCTTGTTCATCATTCAATGAATAACTACGATACTGCAATTGAATTTTATGAAAAATCGCTTTCTTTAAAAGACGAAGAAAAAGTAAAGACTGAATATAAAAACGCACTTATAGCAAAAGCAAACAAGTTAAATGTTTCAGGAAATTATGAGCAAGCTCTGGAAGGTTATCAAAAAGCTCTCAAGATAAATCCCGGAGATTTTTACGCACTTTCAGGAATGGCAAACGCATTTCAGAAAATGGGAAAACCTGAAGAAGCACAGGCCTGTTATGAAAGAGCAATAGCAAAGGATTCTTCCAATAAGGAGCTGTTTGTGGGATTTGGTGAAACACTGCAAAACTCCAATAAAATAAGCGAGGCCAGAGGCGCTTATGAGCGGGTTATTGAAATTGATCCCACAGAAGCAAAAGCTTACATTGGAATAGGAGATACTTTCTACAAGGAAAATAAATACGATAAAGCAACAGAACAGTACAATAAAGCGCTTGAAATAAATCCGAAAAATGTTGAGGCTTTGATTAAGCTTGGGAATGTTCACAAAGATAAAACTGAAAATCAAAAAGCTATGGAATATTACACTAAAGCGCTGGAAGTTGACCCGAATAACGCAAATGCCAGGTTCAATACAGGGCTTGTACTGTCGGATTTAGGGAAAAAAGAAGAAGCAAAAGCTGCATACAAGGAAGTTGTAAGGCTTAACCCAGAGTTTCCTTATGTTTATTACACTCTAGGCGTGCTGGAAGAAGGCAGTGGGAATTTAGCGGAAGCTGTTGCAAACTATAAGAAGTTTGTTCAGTATTCGCCGGATGATGTGAGTGCGAAGAGTGTTGAAATAAGAGTAAAGATTTTGGAAAAGAAATTACAGCCGCAGGAGCCTGTAAAGGATATTCAACAGGATGAAACTAATGTTGTGCTACCTGCGCTCGATGAGGGAATAGAATAAGCTAAATGAAAAAGCTTATTTTAGCCATATTTTTATGTATATTCCTGCTCACATCCTGCGTATGGGATAAGGATGCTGCTATATTTTTAAGTACAGAACCTGCTTTTAGTAATAGCCAGACTGTTTTTAAACAAAGGCAGAAAATTTATTACGCCCTTGTGAGTAAAGAACCAATTGAAAGCGAGAAACTACGGCTCCAGGTGTTGCGAATAGATAAAATCTCTCCTGCTTATAAGGTGGAATTTGCGTATGGCATGGATATGAATAGAGGGGCGCAAAAGCAGTATGTTACGGATTATTTTACATTGCATAAGGCCGGGACATACTTTATCAGGATTTTTTCCTTTGATAATTTAGAAGTTCCTCTTGCGGAAACGGAATTTACAGTGGAGGGGCTGTGAAAAGACCGAAAGGACTAAAAGGCCACTGTAAAAAATGCGGTAGCTGCTGTAGAAACATCACGTTCGCAATTAAAAAAGATTATATAAAAACAGAGGAAGATTTTGAGCGGCTAAAAAAGTTTGATCGTAAATATAATCATTTCTTTATTTCAGGACAGGATGAAGACGGAGTACTGTTGTTCACATGCAAGTCACTCACAGATGACAACCTGTGCAGGGATTACTTTTTCAGGTCATTGTATTGCAGGTTATATCCAAAAATACAAATGAAACACCTGAAAACAGGCGGAGAACTGCTTGATGGTTGTGGTTACTCGTTTTTTATTTGATTAAATCTATCTACAAGCCTTTTTAATAATCCATCTATCGGTTTTATAGATACATAACCAGGGCCACCTTTTATCACTCCTGATCTACCAACAGTGGTGTACATACCTATTCTGGTAGGATTAGACTCATCCATATCCAACGGTTCACCTGCAGCAAAAAGTCCAAGTGCCAGCTCTTCATTGCCATCATTTTCCGCATTTGCCTGTAGGCGTTTAAGGCTTTCTTCTATCTTAGCTCTATCCCCACCTTGAAATTTATCTGTAATTTCTCCCGGGTTAAAGGATTCTTTGCTTAATACCCAGTTTTGTGTTCCATTAGCTATTCTTGTACCAAAAGCTAATTTTTGATTTAAATTTATCATAAGGTGGTGCCCTTTCTTTCTAACATGGATATAAACCACCCTGAAAATAAAAATTGCTACTTTTCTATTAAATATTACAAAAAATATAAAAAAAGAATTATTTCATAACCTTTTGAAGTGCTTTTGCTGCTTCTTCCCTGTCATCAAAATGATGCTTTTCAGTCCCTACTATCTGATAAGTTTCATGCCCCTTTCCTGCAAGAACAATCACATCCTGGGGACGGGCATTAAATATTGCCTGTTCTATTGCAATAGTGCGATCCACTTCAACAGTTATTTTTTTGGAATCCAGTTCCTGTATCCCGGTTAAAATATCGGTAATTATTTGCTGCGAATCTTCGGTTCTTGGATTGTCGGAGGTTATAATGACTTTATCGCAAATATCTTCGGCTATTCTGCCCATTTGTGGACGCTTGGTTACATCTCTGTCACCACCGCAACCAAAAACACATACTAACTTACCATTATCCGGCACAAGTTCTTTTGCTGCGTTCAGTATATTTTCAAGTCCGTTAGGAGTATGCGCATAGTCCACTATTACCAGCGGCTCTCTTGAAACTACTTCAAACCTGCCTGGTATGCCGGGTATTGCTTCCACTGCTTCAATGCAGGTATCAAATGGTATGCCTTCAGCTATTCCCACAGCTATAGCTGTAAGGACATTGTATATATTAAACTGCCCTGTTAATTGAAGCTTAACTTGCTTGCTTCCTGATGGGGTTTTGCATAAAAATTCCGAGCCATTAACTGAAAATTTTATATTTTCAGCTTTTATGTCAGCATCATTGTTTATTCCATAGCTTAATGTATGCTTTAATCCTTTAAAATATTCGTCATCAGCGTTTGTAATCGCATATGAATCTTCTTGCATAAGCTCAAGAAGCTGTGCTTTTGCTTTAAAATAATTATCCATGGTTATATGGTAATCAAGGTGATCCTGGGTAAGGTTAGTAAATACAGCGCCCTTAAATTCGCATCCGGCAACTCTGTCCTGGCAAAGGGAGTGGGAACTTACTTCCATAACCGCTCTTTTTATGCCTTTATCCACAATAACTCTAAGATTTTGTTGAAGGTCACTTGCTTGTGGAGTGGTATGATCTGTAGAGGCATAGTCATCAAGTGATGAAAACCTGCTTCCAAGTGTGCCTATAAGCGCACAGCTTGTTCCTGCTTTTTCAAAAATGCTTTCAATAAGATGAGTTACTGTTGTTTTACCGTTGGTACCGGTAACTCCTATAAGTCCAAGCTTTTGAGCCGGGTAATCATAAAATTTAGCTGATAACTGTGCAAGTGCCAGTCTTGTATCTTTTACAACTATATGCGGGCAGGAAATATTCCCATTTAATTCTTTTTCTGAAACAATCAGTGCTGCGCCTTTTTCTGCTGCCTGAGCTGCAAAGTTATGGCCGTCTGATTTTTCGCCTTTAATACATACAAAAATGTTCCCTTTGCTAACTTTTCTGGAATCATATGTAATCCCAGTGATTCCCTTCAGTATATTTTCATCGATATTCATATTTAATACTCATCTTTCTCTTACTATAATTATAAGTTTAGCACTCTGCCTACTTCAGTTGCAACAGCATTAAATACAGGCCCTGCTACTGTTGATCCCCAGGAATTTCCTGTTTTAGGGTTATCAATAACTACTATAATAAGTGCTTGAGGATTTTCCGCAGGGAAATATCCTACAAAGGAGGTATATATGCCTGACAAGTAGCCTCTTCCTTCAGGATTGGGCTTTCTTGAGGTTCCTGATTTTCCTGCTACTTTATATTTAGGAATTTTGCCTGCTATAGACTCGCTCTTTTGAATGCTTTCTGATAGAAGATCAGTTACTGTTTTGCAGGTTTCTTCTGATAAAATTTTGATTTTTTGAATTTTTTCCGGATCATCATAATTTTTTATAACATGGGGAGTTATCCATACTCCTTTATTTGCTATTGCAGCTACTGCGCTGGCTAGTTGGATCGGGGTTGCGGCTACACTGTAACCGTAACCTATAGATGCCTGCGTTACTTTGTCCCATTTTTCAATGTCAGGGAGAATTCCGGAAGATTCTCCAGGAAGGTCTATTCCTGTTTTCATGCCTATATTGAAAAGGTTAAGCATACGATAATGATCATAAGGAGGCATTTTTAAGGCAATTTTAAGGCTGCCGATATTGCTGCTGTGCTCAAATAAATCGACAAGATTAATCATTCCGGGGTATGGATGTTTATAATAGTCATAATTCTTAATTTCCCAGCCTTGAATTTTTATTTTACCTGTATCTTCTATTTTTTCATTTTTGGTAATTGCTCCTGTTTCCAGGGCTGATGCTATTGTAAGTACTTTAAAGGTTGACCCTGGCGGATAAACATCGCTTAAAGCCCAATTTTTTATTACAGATGGATTAAATACATTATATTTATTTGGATCATAAGTGGGAGAAACCGCAAAGCCCAATATTTCCCCATTTTTTGGATTAAGGATAATTACAGCACCTCTATCAGCATCGGTTTTTTTAATCATTTTGGCCAGTTCAGTTTCAGCAGCTAGCTGAATTGCTGAATCAATGGTAAGAACGAGTTTTGAGCCATTTAATGGTGTAGTGATCTTTTTAGGATCAGTATAAAAGTCATAAATAACATTGCCTTTGCCATCATATTCAATAGGACGAACATCAGGGAGGCTTACCAGGCTGGTATGGCCGGTTTTTTCCACTCCCGCAGCAAGATTTGCATCAAAATTTATATATCCCAAAATGTGAGAAGCTAAATTTCCCTGAGGGTATACCCTTTTATTTTTCTTTACAAAATCAAGGCCACGTATTTCCTGTTTTAAAACTTCAGGCTTGATTTTCTTTTCTACAGTATTCACATCTACATTTTTTGCAATGGAAATCGTGGAATGCTCGTATTGACCTAGTTTCTGCTCTATCGTCCATTGAGGCTGTTTCAGGTGTTTAGCTAAAATAGACGCCATTTCAGGCAAACTTTTTCCTTTTACATAATACTTTGGGTGGGCATAAATATCATATATTATGGTATCTCCCGCAAGTCGTACGCCGTTTCTGTCAAAGATTTCTCCCCTGTAGGAAAAGCTTCTGCCGCAGCTTCTATTTTGAACTGCTTTTGATTTCAGTTCCGAGCTCTGTATTATTTGAAGGTACATAAGTTTTAATATTATTATTCCTGCAAAAAAACAGATTATAATCTGTATAAAAAGTGACCATTGCTTAAATTTTTGAGGTTTTATTTTAAATAAAGATTTCATTTTTACTCCAGATGTCAATTGTAAATTTTAATTAACATTTTTTTAAAATATGTTATTTTTTCAGAAAAAGTGGAATAATTCCCTTAAGGTTTATTATAACTAAATTAAATTAATCTGGAGAATATAAAATGAGAAAAAGTAGAGGTCAATCATTAATTGATTTTGCAGTGCTTGGGTTATTTGCACTGGCAATAATTCTTTTCGGCATTTATAAATTTGGAGACGGGCTTGCAAATTTATTTGCAAGAAATAATGTGGAAAACAAATTTAACAATTCCAGAACTGTAAGACTTGAAAATCCTCAAGACCTTGTAAGCAATGTTACAGTTAAATTTGATGGTATTACCATTCAACCTCCTATAGAAAAAATAATTAAAAATAGTACTTATATTCAGACCAGTGGTTCTGCAGGCCGCATGGCTGAGATGACAGAAATAATGCAGGAATATATTACCCAAATTACAAACCTGGCTACTGAGCCTTCGGCAGCAGCCTTTAAAACTGCTTTAAATGACTATGGTACCAGCTTAAGTACTTATCAAGCTGCTTATGACCCCGCTGCTCCAAAATCTCTTGATGATAAACTTAATTTTCTTGAAATGGCGCTTTCTATTAGCAGTGGAGGCAGTGTTTCAACCGTAAGCAGTGAGCTTGATTCCTATCTTGGTTCTATTGCGGGTACTAAAAAACATGACATAATACAGACATTAACTAATGATCTTCTCGGCCTTAGCAAGTCTGTGGAGTATTTTATAGATCCATATCTTTATGTTGAATATCTTGAACAAGAAAAAAAGAATACAGTTGCTCAAGACCAGGAACTTGTTGATAAAATTCAAAGTGAAGCTTTGACGCCAGAAGTAGAACAAGAGATTGCAGGTCTTATAAAAGTGTTTTATAGTGGCGGTTATAGTCAGGGTTCGCCTACTACGTATAATGGCAGAAAAATGTGTGACACTTTTAGTGGGACAATTGATCCTGCGACTAATGTTTGCACAATTCCTACTTCATAGTGAATAATTTTTAAAAAGAATAAGGGCGCACGTGTAATGCGCCCTTATTCTTTGGATTATTTTTTATTCAAGAAAAGTATCAAGTTCTTGTTTCATTTCCTGCATATTGAAATATTTTTGCTGATTTATAAATACTTCTTTGTCTTTCTTTTTATTTATAAGAAAAACACTTGGAAAGGAATGAATATTATGTTTTTTTACTATTTTTTCATTTTTAAGATCGTCTGTTTTGACAATAACAAAATTATATTTTCCTTCATATTCTTTTCTTAATTTGTCAAAAACCGGCGCAAACTTTCTGCAATAATTACACCAGTCAACATAAAAGTTTACAACCATTGGTTTATTGCTTTTTTCAGCTTCTTCCCAGGTAAGTCCTGTATGATAATCAGAAGGAAGCGGGTTTGCTTTTGGAGGAACAGCAAAAGCCGCTGAACTACAAAGAATAATTACGGAAAAAATTAACCAAATCTTGCTTTTAAGAATCATAAAGTGGCCCCCTTTGGAACTATTGTTATTCCTGAATCAGTAACATAAAAACCCCGTTCCAGGTCTTCTTCCTTATTATATCCTACTTCTGTGTAAGGTGGAATAAAAACACCTTTATCAATTATTGATTTTCTAATTTTTGAGTATCTGCCGATATTTACATTCTCAAATAAAAGAGATTCCTCTACATGAGCAAAGCTGTTTATTCTTACGCTAAAAGAAAGTACACACCTGTCAATCTGTCCTCCGCTGATAACGCATCCTTCAGAAACAAGGGAGTTTGTTGCCATACCGGTACGTTCTCCTTCTTTCCAGACAAATTTTGCAGGAGGCAAGCTGCGATTCTCTGTTCTTATAGGCCATTCCTGGCTGTAAAGGTCAAATTCCGGCAACGGGGCCAGTAAGTCCATATTTGCCTGCCAATATGCATCAATTGAACCTACGTCTTTCCAGTAGCCTTTTTCGCTTTCTGTCATTCCTTTGATAATATTTCTGCTAAAGTCGTAAACATAAACATTAAGTTTGTCATACATGTTTGGAATTATGTCATGTCCAAAATCATGCCCTGAATCTTTGTTTTCTGCATCCGTAATGAGTTCTTCAAGTAAGATATCTTTATTAAAAATATAATTGCCCATAGAAGCTAAAACCATATCTGGCTGTCCGGGAATAGTGGCAGGATTATGTTTTGGTTTTTCCTGAAAACCGATTAATTTCCAGTCTTCATTTATTACCATTATGCCAAACTCAGAAGCCATTTCTACCGGGACAGGTATAGCTGATATCGTAAGATCAGCGCTTTTTTTTCTATGGTATTTAAGCATATGCTTAACATCCATTTTATAAATATGATCCCCGCCAAAAACAAACACATATTTAGGTTCTTCATCGGTAATCAGGTTTTTATTCTGGTAAATAGCATCAGCAGTTCCTTTATACCATTCTGCTCCTGTTCTCATTTGTGCGGGTACAAGGTCAATATAATGCCCTGTAATGGGAGAAGCCGGCCATGTTCTGGTTATATGCTTATTCAGGGAATCAGATTTGAATTGTGTCAGGATTTTTATTTTGTAAAAGCCTGAGTTAATGAAATTATTCATTACAAAGTCGATTATTCTGTACCTTCCACCGAAAGGTACCGCTGGTTTGGCACGGTCTTTAGTCAGGGGATAGAGCCTTTTTCCTTCGCCCCCTGCCATTATCATTACCATTACATCGTCTTTATACATAAACTGAAATTCAACATTTCCTTATTCTCCCTAAAGTTTAACTTAAATCATTTTTTTATGCCAATGGAATTGTAATTAATTTAAAATTTTAGACTTTTTTGGACTTTTTTTTACCTACACGAAAAAATTTTTTCTCTCTGTCATTGCGAGGCGCTA
>MFRL01000087.1 GCA_001784565.1 Candidatus Melainabacteria bacterium GWF2_37_15 | reverse complement strand
ATTGCCTCTCCTGAATTTTGCTCAGGAGTTTATAGACTATATTTTTATAGATTTTGTTTCTTTTTTAACAAGATGGCTTCTAAATAATTGTTCATTTGTAAGTTTAGAAATAACATTTAAAGCTTCATCAAGTACAATTTGTCTTAAGCTTCTAATTTCTTCTTTAGTTCTTTCGACCAATATATCAACTAATAACTTTCCAAGATCAGTATCTCCATTTTTTGCATATTCCTTTTGAGCTGTATATAAAGAACAATTAAAACCAACATCAGATGCTTGATTTAATACATTTATATTTTGTTTTTGGCTTTCTTGAATGTAATTATAAGTAAGGTCATCAACTCTCTTCATTATAATTTTTTCCAGCTCAGGGTGAAATTCTAAAAAATTCCTCTTAAAATTTTCTAATATTACTTGTTTGTAATGCTCTTCAGATACTATGTTATAGTTTTGTATTACCTGTAAATTATTAGAATTGTGTCCAGACGTTTGATTTTGATTATTTAAAAATTTTTTAAAAAAATTAAACATTTTTATCTTTTTTTGTTTCAATATTTGAATTTCCACCAATTTGGATATTTACACTGTTTGAACCACTTTTCTGTATTTGCTTATTAGTAAGGGTTTTAGAATTATTATTAAATAATAAACCTACTATAAAAAGGATAATTCCAGTTCCAATTCCACTAAATACCCAAGTTTTATTAGCTAAAAACCATTCCATATAATTTCCCTTTCTACCGTATAACCACGTTCACCAACCGATTAGGCACAACAATAACCTTCACAATCTGCTTGCCCTCGGTGTACCCCTGAATCTTCTCGCAGCTCAATGCGGCAGCTTCCACGTCTGCATTCGGCGCATTCACCGGCATATCTACTGTGTCACGCAATTTGCCGCAAACCTGTATGGCGATGGTTACATTCTCGGATTTTGTGAGGTTTTCATCATACTCAGGCCACGGCTGCTCGTGAATAGAGAACTCCCCGCCAAAATCAGCCCACACTTCTTCAGACAAATGCGGGGTCACAGGCGCCATAATCCTGACCAGCGTGAATATTGCGTAACTCAATACTGCTTTGTTAATGTCAGGTGTTTTTAAATAATCATAAATACTGTTTACAAATTCACGGTACTTGCTTATTGCAGTATTGAACTGGAACTCATTAGCGATATCATTAGTTATACCCTTGATTACCCGGTGGGTTTCCCGCACAAGATCACGGTTTTCCTTGGATAATTCATCGATGTTTATAACAGGGTAATCGAATACAAGGTTGTCTCTACAGGTATAAATAAGCCGCCATACCCTGTTAAGGAATTTGTAACATCCCTCCACGCCAGCATCCAGCCAGTCAAAATCCCTTTCCGGCGGGGAATCGCTAAGAATAAAGAATCTGGCTGTGTCAGCGCCGAAATTTTGGAAAATTTCATCCGGGTCTACGGTGTTACCCTTGGATTTACTCATTTTAGAACCGTCTTTTAACACCATCCCCTGAGTTAATAGGTTTTCAAATGGCTCATCAAAGTTCAACAAGCCCCTGTCCCTGAGAACTTTCACGAAAAAGCGTGAATATAAAAGGTGCAAGATAGCGTGCTCAATGCCGCCCACGTACTGGTCAACGTTCATCCACTTATTAACAAGGCTGGAATCAAACACCTTTTCGCTGTTTTTCGGGTCAATGTAGCGCAGATAGTACCAACTACTGCATATAAATGTATCCATAGTGTCGGTCTCACGTTTTGCAGGCGCATCACATACAGGACAGGTAGTATTTACAAACGTTGGCGAGGTGACGATTGGTGACTTGCCCTGAACCTGGAAGTCTACATCTTTCGGCAACAATACAGGCAGGTTTTCATCCGGTACAATGCCGCACTTTTCGCAATAAATCATAGGTATCGGCGCGCCCCAGTAGCGCTGACGGCTGATTAACCAATCTCGCAGCCTGAACTGTACTTGTGAATGCCCGGCATTATTTTGCTCTGCCCATTCTGTGATTTTCTGCTTGCCGGTTTCATTATCCAGACCGTTGAACTGACCTGAGTTTACCATTGTGCCGGGTTCTGTGTAGGCTTCATTTAATGGTTCATCGTCTTTTTTAATAACCTGCACGATAGGCAATTCAAACTTCTTAGCAAAAGCAAAATCCCTGGTGTCATGCGCAGGTACGCCCATAACTGCGCCTGTTCCGTATTCCAGCAGAACATAGTCGCCTGTCCAAATTGGCACTTTCTCGCCGTTGAACGGGTTAATTACGTGTGTGCCGAGCAGGACACCGGTTTTTGGACTGTCGGTGGACTGTCTTTCTATTTCGGTTAGTTTTTTGGCGTTTTCTATGTATTCTTCAACTTTTTGCCTATTCTCAGGTGTGATTAATTTGTCGATGTCCGGGTATTCCGGCGAAATAGCCATAAATGTCACTCCAAACACTGTGTCCGGCCTTGTTGTGAATACCGGTATCTCCATGCCTTCAATTTCAGCCACTTTGAATTTCAGCACAGCCCCGTAGGACTTGCCGATCCAGTTTTTCTGCATGGTTTTAACTTTTTCCGGCCACCCCGGCAGCTTGTCTAAATCCTGCAAAAGCTGCTCTGCGTAGTCTGTTATCTTTAAAAACCACTGGGAAAGTTTTTTCTTTGTGACTTCCTCGTCACAACGCCAGCATTTCCCGTCAATTACCTGCTCGTTGGCCAGTACTGTTGCGCATTTTTCGCACCAGTTAACCGGGGATTCCTTTTTATATGCCAGCCCTGCCTTGTAAAACTCCAAAAACAGCCACTGCGTCCATTTATAATAATCTTCCTTACAGGTTGCGACTTCTCTGTTCCAGTCATAAGCCAGACCAAGCTGCTTGAGCTGTGTTCTCATGTAGTCTATATTTGTAAATGTCCATTCCGCCGGGTTCCTGCCAGACTGGATTGCCGCGTTCTCTGCTGGCAGACCGAAGCTATCCCAGCCCATTGGGTGCAGCACGTTGAACCCCGTCATTTTCTTAAAGCGCGCTATGACGTCTGTGATGGTGTAATTCCTCACGTGGCCCATATGCAGGCGGCCTGAGGGGTAGGGGAACATTGACAGGGCGTAGTATTTGGGTTTATCCGACTCGTTCGGGGTAGTATATATGCCCTTTTCTTTCCACACTTTCTGCCAGTTTTTCTCTATTTCCTGCGGAATATATTGTTCTCTCAACTCAATCGCTCCTTTTTGTTTACGGATTTATAGGTAAATTATATATTAAAAATCTGCTATAAAAACCAATAAATCCTCAATTTGTCATGCTGAAACAAGTTCAGCATGACGTTAGGGAGCTCCGTCGGCCAGCTAAATTAAGTTTGGTGCGTTAGCACCCATATGGTGAATACCAAATCCTTTTCAGTTATTATAATAACTTATTATGAATTTTAATAACAAATTTGATAAAAAAATCATTTCTTTCCCGCAAATGGGAAATCTTTATATACCCGTATGCGCCTTATTAAAGGCAATGGGGGCAGATAATGTACTCCTTCCTGCCAATAACAAACAGACATTAACTCTCGGTACAAGACACAGTATTGAAACAATGTGCCTGCCTTATAAAATGAACCTGGGCAACTACATTCAGGCTCTGGAAATGGGCGTAAATACCCTTATTATGTTTCAGGCGCCGGGCACATGCCGCCTCGGTAATTACGCAAAACTGGCTGAAGCAAAATTAAGAGAGCTCGGATATGACTTTGAGATGATTGTTTTTGACCTTTATGGGGGCAAATTTAAGGAAGTCATAAACAAATTCAGCCTGGCAACAGGCAATAAAAGCATGATCAGTGCACTTAAAGGTATAAGGGCTGGTCTTGCCAAATTTAATGCATTAGATAAAATTGAAAGGGAACTCTTATATTTAAGGCCCAGGGAAATAAAACCCGGCAAAGCGGAAAAAATTTACAAACAGGGGGTGGCAATGATTCACAAATCCGAGTCACCAAGGCAGATTAAAGAAGTCGTTGATGAGATTATGTCCAGATACAGCAAAGTAAATATTGATAAAAGTAAAGAAATATTAAAAATTTTCCTGACAGGGGAATTTTTTGTTCTGCTTGATCCTTTTACTAATATGAACATTGAAAAAGAATTAGGGTTATTAGGCGTGGAAGTACACAGGCAAATCATGCTGGCTGACTGGATTGGCCAGTCCCTTATTCCAAAGATAATCAGGAAAATCGAAACCCATAAAGAACGCGCTATAAGAACCGCACAGCCATACTTAAAAAGGATTGTCGGAGGGGAATGCATTGAAAGCGTGGGTGATGCTGTATATGCCGCTGAACAGGAAGTTGACGGCGTTGTTCATATCGGCCCGTTTAACTGTATTCCTGAAATACTCAGCCAGTGCATACTTCCGCACATTAGCCGCAAGGAAAATATTCCGGTCATTTCCCTGTTAATGGACGAACATACAGGAAAAGCCGGGTTTATGACAAGGCTTGAGGCCTTTGTCGATTTAATGAAGAGAAACAAAAAAGTGATGCAAATAGCCTGAAAAGGAGGTTTATAAATGAAAATCGGTATACCACGGGGAATGAATTACTACAATTTCTATCCGTTCTGGCATGGATTCTTTACTTTTCTTGGTATAGAGCCAGTTTTATCCTCAAAAACAACTAAAAAAACAGTACTTCAAGGCAGTCAGCTGGTTGTACCTGAAACATGTCTGCCTGTAAAAATATATATGGGTCACGTGCTTGACCTGATTGATAATAAAAAAGTGGATGTTATCTTTGTGCCGAGCCACCAGTCAATTGCGCCGAAGATTTATAACTGCTCAAAGATTAGAGGACTTCCTGATCTGGTGAGAAACGTGGTAAAAAGGAACTTCCTGCTTATTGAGCCAACCCTTGATAAGTCAGAGAAAAAACAGGGACTGTATGAATACCTGTACGAATCCGTAGCTCCTCTTGGTATTACGGACAAAAAGCTTATTAAAAAAGCCTCAAAAGCCGGGTGGGAATACCAAAACCGCTTTAATGCAATGATGAGGTCAGGTATGAAACTTGATGAGGCATTGGATTGCGTTGTTAAAGGCAAATTCGTAGAACATAAAGAAGATGACACAGGTAAATACCAGATAAACGTTGCTGTTCTTTCACATGCATATAACCTTTATGACGAGAAAGTCAGCATGAAAATATTTAAAAAGCTTGAAGACCTTGGCATAAGGTCATATATTGCAGAAAATCTTTCCATGGACGAAATGAAGAAAGGATTCATGGTGTTAAACACACACCTTTACTGGGCAAATGAATATGAAGTGACAGGCGCAGCAGGCCATTATCTTGTTGATAAGAAGATCGATGGTGTTATAACATTAACTTCATTTGGATGCGGGCCTGATTCTATTATGGTTGAGAGAATTACAAGGTACGCAAAAAGACTAAGCAAACCGCTTTTAAACCTTACAGTGGACGAACATACAGGCGAGGCAGGGTTTATTACCAGACTTGAAGCCTTTACTGATATGCTGCTGAGAAGAAAGAGGGAAAGTGTGATTAAATCCCTATCAAAGCAGTTTGGAGAAAGAAAAGAAGAAAAATTAGTTCAGAATAGAACATAAGCCGAAAGGCGATAAGCAGTGATTAAAAAGGGATTTATATACATAATCCTCATATTTCTGGCCATAATTTCAATTGGTCCATTTCTGTGGCTGGTTTCTACAGCTCTTAAATCCCAGAATGAGAACATATTCCAGTTCCCCCCGCAATTCATTCCACAGCATATCACTTTTGAAAACTTTACCGGAGTATGGAAAGCTGTACCGTTCGCAGCTTACATAATTAACAGCTTTATAGTTGTTTTTTTTACTGTAGTACTTAACTTAATACTATCCGCACTTGCTGCATACCCACTTGCCAGAATGAATTTCAAAGGGAAAACTCTGATATTTTATGCAGTGCTTGCGACAATAATGGTTCCATTCCAGGTAATTATGGTTCCTGTTTCCCTTATGGTTTTAAGGTTAAACATGGTAGATTCTGTTTCTGACTTTGCGGGTTTTACAGGGTTAATCCTGCCCTTTGCAGTAAACGCTTTTGGAATATTTTTAATGCGGCAGGCTTTTCTTGCTATACCAAAGGAGTTGGAAGAAGCCGCTGTTATGGATGGGTGCAATGCTTTTGACATATGGTTGAAGATTTTAATGCCGCTAGTTAAGCCCGCACTTGCTACGCTGGCTGTATTCACTTTTGCCGGTGCATGGAGTGAGTTTCTCTGGCCAAGTATCGTGCTTTCCCGACAGGAAATGTACACACTACCTGTCGGATTAACCCATATACAGAGTGCGTTCAGCGCAAACTGGCGATATATTGCAGCAGGGGCAGTGATTTCAATAATCCCTATTCTGATATTTTTCCTCTCGCTCCAGAAATATTTCATAAGCGGGACAATGCAGGGCGCTGTTAAGGAATGACGGTTCTTGAGGAAGTTAAATACCGACTTGAGGGGTATTGTTGCAAATGCGGCGATTGTTGCAGGTTTTTATACTGCGTTGAGCCTTTAACAGAGTTGGGGTTCAAATTTATGAAACTTATTTACCCTAAATACAGGCGCTTTAAAATTATTGGAAAAGACAAAAACGGGATTATTCTTGCCTGCAAGCTGATAAGAGAGGATGGATTATGTCCTGATTATGAAAACCGGCCTGATATATGCAGGGATTATCCAAATCCGAAAAAAATTTACGCAGGCGGCAGGCTATACAAACGGTGCACGTACAAACTACTCCCGGGGCGGACGTTTGAGGACTTTCTTCTTAACGAAGAAGAAGGGCAGGAACAATCCACCGATAAATAACGGTATGCCAAAGCCCATCGCAATAAGGGTAATGACCACTGTTATTCCAAGCGAGGCTAATATGCTGGTAACAAGCAATCTTTTATTTAATGTTTGAGTAGTTTCCTCCTGGCTCTCATCAGGAACATTTGCGCCGCAATAGTCGCAATACCTTGCATCTTCCTGTAATGTTCTTCCGCAAACCTGACATTTCATAGTTTTAATCCTTTATCTTAATCAACATTATAGGACACTTAGATTCAGCAAGCACTTTTTTTAACGTCATTGCCCGAAACTGAGACATAGTCCCATGCCAGGCAATAGCTATAAAATCATTATTATTTTTCTCTGCAAATGTGACTATTTCATCACCCGGATCACCCTGCGCCATAGAAACGCTCATATTTATATGGTTATGATTCTCCATGACCGGGGAAAACCGTCTTATAAACTCTTTTGACCAGGATGCCCACTCATGTTGCGGGTAATCTTCATAATAAGGTGCGGTAAACCCTCCTTCCTCTTTTATGGGTTCTGCTTTTGACTGGCATATATGCAACAGTTCAATTTTAGCAGTTGTTTTTCTAAGTATTTCCACTGCTGGAGCTAATGCCTGTGCGGAGCCCGGAGCACCATTAAGCGGAATAAGCGCTCTGTGCGGTACCCACTTCCCGTTTATAATATTCATATAAGAATCTGGTTTTATGAGAAATATTGGTTTGAAAGTACCTTCAATAACTCCGGCAGTTGTGCTGCCCATCCTTCTTGTTTCATCTGCAGTCTTTCCATGTGTCCCCATAATAATATAATCGCTCTTTTCTCCTTCCTCAATTATTACGGTTTCAGGCACTCCTGAGCGTTGCGAAATCATAAAAGAATCCAGTTCAGCAGTTTTTATGTTTAATTTCTTTATAAGTTCTTCCTGTGTAAGCACCTCATCTGACACATAAAGAATACAAAGATTCAAGCCAAGAAGCTCCGCAATACTTTTTGCGGGGATAAAAGCCTTTAACGAGGCTTCAGAACCATCAAGTGGCAATAATACTTTCCCTATCAATGTAAATATCCTTTCTTTCACCTTTCCACACTATTGAAAATTCAATACTTTCCCATTCCTCAGGCAGATGAGGATCAAACCAGAAGCCGTCCTCAGCATAATACAGCCCTGCAAACCCCATCACAACAGACATCCACGCCCCGCCAGCGGATGCAATATGCACACCTCCCGCTGCATTCCCGAACTCGTTGCCAATATCTATCTGGGCATTTTTCAGGAAATATCTATATGCATCCTGAATTTTTCCTGTTCTTGCAGCAATTATGCAATGTATGCTCGGGCTTAAGGAACTGCCGTGACCGCATCTTTTTTCATAAAAGTCATAATTTATAGCTACGTCTTCCTTTGAGAATCTTCCCCCAAAAAGAAACATAAACATTAAAACATCTGCCTGCTTTACAACCTGGGTTTTTGAGGTTTTTTCCCTGCCTAAGATCACATCCATAGGCACTGTTCTCGGTTCATATTCGTTCAGGTCTATATATTCAAGGTTATAGTATCCTTTAAACTGTTCATAAAGCCCTGTTTTAGGATTTAAACCGGAATATATTTTGTCCGTGATCTCTTTCCATCTCTCAGTTTCCTCATCTTTAATGTTTAGTTTTTCTTTGGTTTTTATGGCAACATCAAAATTATTCCTTACAAGATAGTTTGTATAAGCATTATCATCAACCAGTTCGTGGTATTCATCAGGCCCGATAACTTTGTTTATATGATACAAGCCATCATCCTCTTTTGTTATATAGCTTTCACAATACCTGGCTGTCTCAAAAATCATTTCTGCGCCATAATTTACAAGAAAATCCTCATCACCCGTTGCCTCCCAATACTTCCATACTGTATAGGCAATATCAGGAGAAATATGTATTTCATGCTTGCCGGAGAGAATAGGGATAACCTCGCCGTTTGGCAAAATTGCAACACTTGGAGCTGCCTCCAGTCCTGTGTCTGTGGATTCCCATGCGTATGATGCACCCTTGTATCCTTCATTTATAGCGTTTTGTCTTGCACCGTTCAGAGTATTATACCTGTACATTAACAAAGCCCGCGCAATTTCAGGTTTTGTAAGAATAAAAAATGGCAGAAGATACATTTCCGTATCCCAGAACACATGGCCCATGTATGATTCGCCTGACAGGTTTCTTGCGGGGATAGAGCAGCTATTGCCGCTGAATTCCCCTGAGTTTACCAGGTGGTATGTAGCAAAATTAACTAATCTCTGATCATATACATTGCCTTTGATTAATATGCGGGATTCTTGCCATCTTTCCGCCCATTTAGCCTTATGTTGATCAAAGTTTTTATCAAAAGAGTCCATGGGATGGCCATTTAGCGAACACAAACTTTCTATTGCATAGCATTTACCGAGTTCTGCTCTCCATTCGAAGTTTTCATAACTGCCATTATAAGAATTTTCAATGTAGTATATATGGACGTCCTTAGCTTCAAATGTGCTTTTCTGGAAAATCTTCAGCTCTCTGTCTGAATATTTTGTTTTCATGTGTACTAAAGCAAAATTTCGGGACTCGCTGTTCATATTCAATAAATAGCCAAACTCGGCGACACCACAGTCGATTCCGGTTGTTACCCTTATATTTCCTGTGTAGTTTTCCGGTTTTATGACAAGCAATTTTCCCATCCCGTTTTTGTTGGCAAGGGATATGTATTTTAATATTTTTATATTAGTAATTCTGCCGTGCTTATCCTTGTTTTTCCATTCCCGAACAGCTATGCCCTCAGCAAAATTAACAGACCTTGAATTCTCTATAACTTCCTGGGTTCGCAGGTTAAGCAGTTCATCATCGACATAAATTTTTATTCTGGTCCAGTCAGGGATTTTAACCAGAAAGTTAAATTCATCGTCAGGCCCCTGGACATACATATTTCCAATAAAAGAAGCCGGGTTGCAATCAGGATAAAACTCTTCAAGGCTGTTTCGCGTGCCTATATAGCCGTTACCCAGCGATAAAATTGATTCTATTTCCCTTTCCCGCAAGTGAGAAAAGCTTTTTTCAATGGTTATACTTAAATCAGAGATCCCCATAATAAGGGATTATGACCGGTATCACACACTTTGTCATTGCCCCGAATAACTACCCTTTTCGAAAAACTTTACATTAAAAATAGAAATCACCATTATGATAACCAGCAATACCACGCCTGCTGCAGAAGCATACCCAAGATCGAGGTTCTCAAATGCCCGCTGGTATATATAATACACAATAGTCTTGCTTGAATTAAGCGGCCCACCCTTAGTCATTACATATATTTCAACAAATACTTTCATTGCTGATATGGAACTAATAATGCTTACAAGGGTAATAGCCGGCATCAAATGGGGGACAGTCACAGCCAAATGTTTTTGAATTGAGGTAGCCCCGTCTATTTCAGCGGCTTCCCAGAGGTCTTTTGGCACAGTAGTTAAGTATGCAAGGTAAACAACCATATAATAGCCCAGCCCCTTCCATATCGTCACAAACATAACAGCATACAAAGCAGTATCAGGATTTGTAAGCCAGCCGGTCGAAGCATATACCCATTTCCAGGCAATCCCGGCTACTACAAGTGATACAATAACCGGAATATATATAATTGTCCTAAATATGTTTATACCGACGAGTTTTCTGTTCACGATTATAGCTATAATCAAGGGCAGAACTACCAGTAATGGTACAACTCCAAGGACATAAATAAACGTATTAAGCAGGGTTTTCCAAAAAATTGGGGCATTAAAAAGACTTGTATAATTATCAAGGCCTACCCATTCAGGATTATAAATGTCATGACGGTAGCTTTTAAAGCTCAGAAGGAAGGATTCAAAAAAGGGGATAAAAAAGAAAAATACAAGAATAACCCCCGCAGGGATCAGGAACAGGTATGGAACAAAGGTTTTGTAATAGTTTTTTGGCATATTAGAACTATAATACAACATAAAAAAAGAACCGCCTTTTTTAAAGCGGCTCTTTTTATATCAATATCTGGTTAACTTAACTTTTGAGGCCCAGAAGTCTCTTATACCACGAGAATTCAGCAACTTCAATACCATTAAAAGTTGTACTGGTTCTCTGTTCCATTAAGTATTTTTCGAATTCTTCATTCACTGTTACAGAAGGATTTTCTTTACCTTTGTCGGTTAAAGCTACCATTTTTGCGGCCTCCATATTTATTAACCATTACTAAAATTTATTAAAATACTGGACGATTCCCTTAATATATGGTATTAAATTCAGAGCAGATGTTAATTTTTGATTATAATAAGTGTCCAGTTTACACAATATCATTGTTATAATTTACCACAAGTAGAACAAAATTTCTAGTCAACAAAAAGGACAATATTATTAAATTTTTTTTACATAAAATAAAAATAACATACAAACCCCTTTGATATAAATAGTTTCAAGTTTTTTACAACTTCATATTTTTTGTAAAAAAATATAAATTTAGCTTAACATTTCGTATTTATTGACATTCAGGCACAAACTGCCTTGCTAATGGCCTCTATTAATCTTGAAACGCCTGTAATTTCAATCTTTTCAGGCATCCCTTTTAAAGGCAAATTAGAATTAGGTACTATAACCCTTTTAAAACCAAGTTTTTTAGATTCATTTATTTTGTATTCAAGGTTTCTTACCGGCCGTATTTCGCCGGAGAGCCCGATTTCGCCCATTATCACAGTATTAGGATCCACGTTTACGTTTCTTGCACACGTCGCAACAGCCAAAGCAATACCCAGATCAGCAGACGGTTCCTGTATATCTATTCCCCCTACCGCATTAACATATACGTCCTGCTTGCTTAAATTGAGGCCCACTCTTTTTTCCAGTACAGCCAGGATCTGAAGGACCCTGTTATATTCAATTCCCGTAGCCACACGCCTTGGAGAAGGGTAAGAAGTCGGGCCTACAAGCGCCTGGATTTCTACCAGAAGGGGTCTTGTACCTTCACTGCTGGCAATTACAACACTTCCCGGCACAGAGGTATCACCTCGTTCTGAAAGGAATAACATGCTGGGATTTTTAACTTCAGTCAAACCAGAGTCTTCCATATTAAACACGCCAAGGTTATTCGTGCTTCCAAAGCGATTTTTTATTGTCCTTAAAAGCCTGTAGGATTTATACCTGTCTCCTTCAAAGTAGAGAACTGTGTCCACCATATGTTCCAGGACTTTTGGCCCGGCAATAACGCCGTCTTTTGTGACATGACCTATTACAATTACGGTGATGCCGCTTGTTTTTGCTAAAGTCATAAAAGCAGAACAGCATTCCCTTACCTGGCTTACACTTCCTGGAGAACTTGTTATTTCTGTTGTATAAACAGCCTGAATACTGTCAACTATCACAATTTCCGGTGATAATTCATTAATTCCCCGTTTTATTTCTTCAACGTTTGTTTCCGCAAGGATATAAAGGTTATCAAAGTTTACACTAAGCCTGTCTGCCCTTAATTTAATTTGTTTTTCTGACTCTTCCGCTGAAACATACAGAGTTTTTAAACCCTTTTTGGCAAGATTGCCGCATGATTGCAGGGTTAATGTGGATTTTCCTATTCCCGGGTCGCCTCCTATCAATACAAGCGAGCCCTTGACAAGTCCTCCGCCAAGCACGCTATCAAGTTCAGCCATGCCAGTACTGTATCGTGTATTTTCATCAAGGCTAACATCCTTCAATAACTGAGGAACTGATTGATTCAGGGAGGTTTTAAATATTTTTGATACTTCTTTTGTGATTATTTCTTCAACAAGACTTCCCCAACTTGCACAATCAGGGCATTTGCCCAGATAACCCGAAGTTTCGTATCCGCAGTTCTGGCATATCCATTTTGATTTTGTCTTGACCATAGTTAAATTTAAGCCTGAATAAGTTTACCTTTATTTATTATTTCCTGATAAAGAAAGTCGCCTTTACCTGCATTTTCGTACTCCTCAACTGAGTAAGGGTCAGGAGATATCATAATATCAACATCCCGGGCTATTCTCATTAATGTACAAGTTTCTTCAAGATAACTTTTCCCAAAATCAGGAGATACTATGGCAACATCAATGTCACTATAGCTTTTTGCTGTATCGTGTGCATAAGATCCAAACAGGTAGGCTTTCTCTACCCTTATATTATGAGCCTCTATAGCTTTTATGTATTTTTTTACAGTCTCTATAATTTGTTTTTTAACCATAAATAAAGCTCTTTTGTTTGTTCCATAGTATTATTTACGAATTCATCGGTAAAATCAAGCTGAAGCTTTGCCCTTTTATCAGGATATCGTGTCCCATAATAGTAAACTAGTAACCTATCCATTAATTTCAGAGTTTGTTCAGATAGTTCTTCAATAATGCCGGTATCTTTGGCTAATTTGGCTAAATTATGCGTTTTCTCAGGTATTTGGCCTGTTTGTTTAACATAAATGGCTTTTAATACTTTTTCAATTGCCTGCTGACACATCACCATCGACCATAAGTACTTTTTGCCCTGAAAACAATGCTCGGCCGTACTTATATCTTCTTCTGCAAAATTCAGCCATGCCTGAATGTTTTTTTCCAAAGTTGTTCTCCCTAGCCTTTTTCAGCTTTCCCCACGCCATCCGGGACAAGCCTATATCCGCCTCCATAAACGGTTTCAATATATTTTTTATTAGGAATGGATTTTTCAAGTTTTGCCCTTAAATGCCTAATGTGAACCCTTACAGTTTCTACATCGTCATCAGGTGAATAACCCCATACATTCTTTAAAAGTGTGCCGGATGCTACTGTCTGACCGTGATTTTGCAAAAGACAATTAACAATTTCAAATTCTATGGGAGTAAGTTTTAGTTCATTACCCTGAAATTTTACACTAAGGTTTTCCGGAATCAGGGTAATATCACCAACTGTTAGTATTTCAGGCTTTTTGAGAGATTCGGGAGTTGAAGCAGATCTCCTAAGCAGCGCCCTAACCCTGACTTTAAGCTCTTCCAGCTCAAATGGTTTTACAAGATAGTCATCCACGCCTGCATTGAAGCCCTGAACTTTATCCTGAAGCATTCCAAGTGCTGTAAGCATAAGTATTGGAGTATCCTGTGTATCTTCATTCTGTCGGATTCTTTGTGCAACAGTATAACCGTCCACCTCGGGCATCATTACATCAAGGATAACAAGGTCAGGCATTTCCTGTTTCGCAAGAGCAAAACCCTTAACACCTTCAGGACTGGCTATAACTTCATGTCCCATTAACTCAAGATTTATTTTAACAAGTTCCAGAATTGAAACATCATCATCCACAACCAGTATCTTACTCATGCTGTTCTCCTTTATTAATAATTAACTGTTTAATAACCTGTATAAATTCTTGTGCTTCTTTAAGTTCTTCTTGAATAGTCTGTTTAGTAGGCTTAAAGGAAAATGTATAGTCACTTTTATGCCTATTATCAAAAAGTTTTGTGTATATTTTACTATATCTATTATCTACTTGTTTTGTTTTAACAAATTCACGATTAAACCAAGCTCGAAGCTGGTTATGTTTAGAAGTTATAAAACCAAGTTTTTGTGCCAAAGCTGATACAGCGTAAAAAACTGCATAATAAACTCTATTTTGAGCATTTGATAAGCGATTATTATCTATATTTATCTTTGCATCCTCAAAAGATTCATCAGATTTTAAAAGCCAATTATTAATTAAAATTTCTTTATCTTCCATAGTAAAAGCCCTTTTTAACCTCGTTAAAATATATCCAGTTTAAATTTAATTCTTCTAATGTTGTTGGCTGAAAATCAATAATAACGTCATGTTCAAGTTCTATTTCAAGGGTTTCTCCATGCACATCTGTTTCACTGCTTCGATCTTTTTCAAAAATTGCAGCTATATCAATATCACTGTCAGGCCCGGCTGTTCCTTTGGCATAAGAGCCGTACAGGTAAAGCCCTACAAAATCTTCGTACTTTCTTAATATATCTCTTAATTCTTGTGCTATTTCTTTTGCATCCATATCTCTAACGCTTTTTGGTCAGTAATTATTATAACATTATTAAATTACTTAGACTATAATCCCTTACCTATAGGATTAAATCTGCATTTACAGTTATTATACTGTTTCTTAAAGGGGAGGTATAGCTATGAGTATTTGTGGAATTGATACAAATAATATTGTTAGCGCATTAAATTTGCAGGCGCCAAAACCAGAAGCAGCTAAAATTGATGGTTTAAGTGAAATTTTCGATACTTTTTCCGAGTCGGAAGAAGCCTCAAAATTTAAAGAAATAGTAAACAAATATGACATTACAAATATTTCAAGAAACGAACTTAACCAGATGTATAAAGAATTACATGATAATGGACTAATAAGCTTGAAAGATATGCTTGTTACTTTTGATCCTACCAGAATACCCGGCTGGCAGGACGGAGTATCCAGTATTTCCGGCTGGAAAGTCAGCAGTAATCCTGATCAAAAGATGAACGTTCTGGAAGGGTTAAAAACACAGGCAGAATGGTATAAAAAATTCGGAGATCCGCAATTCCAAAACCGCTACGATGAAAATCTTGAACTGGCCAGGAAAATTCACTATTTCCAAACTTAAGCTTTAATTATCCTCAATAAATATCCCTTGTCCAAGTGGATAATTTTATGGATAATTAATATTATGGTTCTGGTAAATTATGCTGACCGCAAGCTAACCTGCAAGATTGTTTACTACGGGTCTGGAGAGAGCGGCAAAACAAGTAATTTAATATATATCTACAACACGCTTGATTCTGCAATCAGGTCAGATATGACATGCCTTGAAGGATTAAACGAAAGAACCCTGTTTTTTGATTTTTTATCAATAAATTTAGGCGATATAAAAGGTTTTAATACAACTTTCAGTCTTTATACTACTCCCGGACAGATGGAATACAATGCAGCCAGGAAAATAATCTTGAACGGAGTGGACGGTATTATTTTTGTTGCTGATTCTTCTGTTAAAAAAAGACAGGAAAATATAAAAAGTTTCAACAACATGCTTGAAAACTTTAAAGAATTTAATTTAAGTCCTGAAAACATACCAGTAGTCCTGCAATATAATAAAAGAGACCTTGATGACGTTCTTAGCTTTGATGAACTGGAAAATGACCTCAATAAATTTGGTTTTCCGAGTTTTGAAGCTGTAGCCATCGAAGGCCGGGGAGTGTTTGCTGCGTTAAAGTCTGTCAGTAATTCTATACTGGCAAATTTACAATAAGGGGAGAAGAAGATGGACGATATAAGATGGAAACAGCGGTTTCAAAATTTTGAGAAAGCCTATAAAAAACTTAAAAAAGCTGTAGATAGTTATAAACAAAATCCTGAAGATGATTTAATCCAAATGGCATTAATTCAAGCGTTTGAGTTCAATTTTGAATTAAGCTGGAACCTGGTAAAAGATTTTCTTGAATACGAAGGAATAATAGTAAAATTCCCTCGTGACACTATAAAAGAAGGCTATCAAGCTAATATAATAGTTAATGGGGAAATTTGGATTGAGATGATTGAGGATAGAAATTTAACATCACATACTTATAACGAAGAACAGGCTAAAAAAATAATTGATAAGGTAATTAATACATACCTTTCTGAATTTGAAAAATTATGTTCTTATTTTAAAGAAAGGTTATAATATGGAAGAATTTGGCCTGAGCGAAAAAACCATAAATCTTATAAGAAATTTCTTCAAACTTTATCCACAGGTTGAAGAGGTTAAAATATATGGTTCCCGGGCTAAAGGAAATTATAAAAGAGGTTCTGACATTGATTTTGCAGTTTTTGGCGATTGTGAGGATATCATTGGAAAACTATCAGCCGGTTTAGACGAATTGCCTACTCCTTATAAATTTGACGTAACAGATTATAATTCCTTAACTCACCAACCACTTAAAGACCACATAGACAGAGTAGGAAAGCTTTTTTATAAAAAGGAAAACAAAAATGAGTAATCTGCTAAAGTTTATAGATAAACAGGAAGATAATGACTTGTTAAACTTAAACTCGCAAAACAAGCTTATTATATTCGGTTCTCTTATAAGTTCTGTTTTAATAGTACTCACAGCTTGGGTCGTTATCAGCAATACCCAGAAAACCATACTGCAAAGCTACCATGACTTTGGCACAATGCTTGCAAAAACCCTTGCTGCCAATAGTACAGAATTGATAACAAATTTTGAAAATAGAGAAAATCAAATAAAACTTAAAGAATATACCCAAAACGTCGCAACCAGCAGTGAAGATATTTCATACCTTATTTACAGAGATAAGGAAGGGAATATACTATATTCAAATAAGTCTGAAAATAAACACTCATCAGGCGTTGAAGTCAGTCATCCGCTAACTTCGATTATAAACGGCCAGAAGCAGATAATAGGATCTATACAGCTTGGCCTTACCGGACATACTATGGATATTGTGGGAAAAGCCACAAGAACCCTTATGATTGTCATCTTCAGCATTGCGTGGATTTTGTCTATAGCTGCAGTGTTCATAAATACTCTGCTCCTGACCAGACAGATAAAGCTTCTTTCAGACGGGGTTAAAAAGATTTCATCAGGGGAATTCGGGTATAAAATTAAGTCCAAAGACTTGTGGGGAGACGTTAAACACCTTTTCGAATCCTTTAATAATATGTCAGGTAAACTCAGGCAGTATGAAGAAAAGAATATTGACCAGCTAACCTATGAAAGAAACAAGCTGGAAGCGGTCTTAATGAGTATCGCAAACGGAGTTATAGTCTGTGACAGGACTGATACTGTTGTATTGGCCAATAATGCGGCAATTGATATGCTGGAAACCAGTATAAAAAACTTAATTTCAACAAAAATAACTGACTACTACGACACAAATGGCGAACTATGCTTTGTATCTAAAGTAAAAGAATTTAAGGATACTCCTTATGAGGGGCTTGAGTCTAAAAACCTGGAATGCCAGATACAGATCGACAGAAAAATATTAAAGACAATAATTTCCCCGCTTTATACAATTTACGACGAGTATCTGGGTTATGTCATTGTATTGCGTGATATAACCAAGGAAGCGGAGATTGATAGGATAAAAAATTCCTTTATTTCAAACGTCAGCCATGAGTTGAGAACGCCTGTAACTGTTATTAGAAGCTATATAGATACTCTTTACAACTATGAGAATGAATTTGATGAAAAAACCAAAAGGGAATTTTTATCAGTAATTAACCAGGAATCCAACAGATTAAACAAGATGGTTAATGATATTCTTGATTTTTCACGACTGGAATCTCCGAATGTAAATCTTGAGAAATCTCTTTGCGATATAGAGCCTTTATTAGAGCTTACTGTAAACTCAACTAAAGTGCTTGCAGAGGAAAAGAAAATTAGTTTTTCTATAATGACAGAGCCTGACCTGCCAAAAGTAGTAATTAACCCTGAAAGCATAGAAAGAGCGCTAAAAAATCTTTTATGTAATGCTATAAAATACTCTCATCCAAACGGCAGGGTGAAGATCCGGGCAGAAATAGACAGGACTGGCGATTATTTGCAGGTATCAGTTGAAGATAACGGGGTTGGGATACCAAAAGAGCACCTCGATAAAATCTTTGAAAGGTTTTACCGCGTAGAAAATAAAGTGCACTCAGTAAAAGGTACAGGGCTTGGACTGCATCTGGCGAAAATCACAATTGAAAAACACCATAATGGTGAGATTTTCGTAGAAAGTAAAGTTGATGAAGGCAGTACATTCGGGTTCAGACTACCATTAAAGACTGAGGAAGCTGATATTATTGAAGACAAGCAGTCTGCTTGATTTCTTTTACAATATTAGCCGTATAAAACCTGAACATCATCAACAACGTATTGCTGCTTTGCCTGCCATAGGTCATATTTAAACTGCATATTAAGCCAGAGTTCCGGGGTTGTTTTAAAGGCTTTTGCAAGTTTTAAAGCCATGTGAGGGCTTATTCCTGATTTTCCATTCATTAAATCATATAAGGCTTTACGAGTAACTTTTAATCCCCTTGAGGCTTGGGTAATTGTCAATCTCAACGGTTCAAAGTAAAGCTCCTTAAGAACTTCTCCAGGGTGAGGGGGATTATGCATCATTTTTTGTTCTTTCATATTAATGTAAATATAAACCATTATGTGTATAGTGTCAATATACACTAAACACAGAGCCATTCTATTCTAAATATTCCAATTAAGCCGAAATCGCGCCCCGTGCTTGACACGGGGTCTTGCCAGCTTTCGGATCAATGTATAAACTAAATTGGAAAGATGCTGAAACAAGTTCAGCATGACGTTCTTTGTGTATTTTAGAACTGAATTACCCTGCACTAAACAATAATTGATTTAATCTCGCTTACAATATTTTCCACCGCATCAGGCTTTGCAAGAGTAAGATTAGCCTGTTTCATTTTTTCAGCATTACGGCAAACCTCATTAATCAGTTCAATAAGCTTTTCCCCTGTGCAATCAGCATCCTCAAGATATACACTTGCGCCTGCTGATTCCATTGCTCTGGCGTTAAAGCGCTGATGGTCCGCAGCAGCGTATGGATAAGGAATAAGTATTGAAGGCAAGCCGCATAGATTCAGCTCAGATATGCTTAGCGAACCCGCCCTTGATATGGCGATATCTGCTGCATTTAAAGGAACAGACATATCTTCAAAATAAGGTCTTACAATATATTCCTCATATTCACCTGAAAAATTTTCCATGTATTCTTCATAATTCTTTTTGCCGGTCTGGTGTATTACCTGAAAACCATTCTTTGTAAGTTCAGGTACAGCATCCCTGATAGCGTCATTTATGGTTTTTGCACCCTGGGAACCGCCCATAACCAGAACAGTTATTTTATCAGGGCTTAAACCAAGTGCTTTTAATGCATCTTCCCTGCTCATATTGGAAAGACTTAAGCGTATAGGATTTCCAAAAACTTTGATATTGTTAAATTTAATGTAATTTTTTGCCTGCTCAAAAGCGACCGAAACGGTTTTAGCATCCCCTGCCATAAGCCTGTTAACCATCCCGGGATGTGCATCCGGGTCGTGGATTATATAAGGAATTCTTAAAATCCGGGAAGCAAGGAGAACTGGCGCAGTTACATACCCGCCTGTGCCAAATACAACATCAGGCTTTAGTTTTAACAAAATGTAAACCGCTTTAAAGATGGCAATAATGAGTTCCAGCAACCATATTAAAAACTTTAAACCAACTTTTCTAGGCATTCCTGAAACTTTTACAGAGTAAAAATCAATGCCTTCCCTTGCTACAATGTCTTTTTCAATATTATCAGCACAACCGATATAGTATAGAGCCTTAATTTCAGGGTCATTTTTCAATACCTGGGCCACCGCAACAGCCGGGTAAATATGCCCGCCCGTGCCCCCACCGGTTAAAACAACTGAAATCATGGATTAATTGCCCTTACTCTTTTTCTAGATATATTAAGTAAAACACCTAGCATAAACAGGGTTAAAACCACAGAAGTACCGCCATAACTGATTAATGGCAGGGTAACGCCTGTTACAGGAAGAACACCCACTGCTACGCCTATATTTATAAAAGCCTGAAGCGCTATTACAAAGGTTATGCCAAAAGCAAGCAACGTTCCAAAGCTGTCCGAACATCTTTTTGCAATAATTAAACCCCGAATTAAGAGTGCAACAAACAACCCTACAAGGACTAAGCACCCAATAAATCCTAATTCTTCAGCTATAACAGCAAAAATAAAATCAGTCTGGCTGAAAGGCAACCAGAAAAGTTTTTGTCTTGAATTTCCATACCCCACGCCAAAAAAACCGCCTGAACCTATCGCATAATAAGACTGGATTAAATTATAACCAGTAACCTGAGGGTCTGCCCACGGATCAAGCCAGCCTTTAATCCTGGCTAACTGATACGGCTGCATAAATTTTAAAAGTACCGCCACCACTCCAGGCAAGGAAATAAGCCCGATTAACCTGAAAGAAACTCCACCTGCAAGAAGCAGGGCTAGCGTTAAGGCAAAAAGTATTGCCGCATTGCTTAAGTTTGGCTGTATAAGGAGTACAAATATCATCACACCTACTATAAACAAGTGTTTCAACATTTTAGAATTAAAAATAGTCTTTGCTTCCACCAACGCAGAGGAAACGAGAGTGACAACAGAAAATTTACATAGTTCTGATGGTTGAATAGGAAGACCCGCCAGCCATCTAGAGGATCCATATATAGTTTTACCAAGCCCTGGAATCAGGGTAGCAATAATAAGCGCTGTAACAACGTAAGCAAAAGGTTTAGCAATCTTTTTCCAATAGTGATAGTCAACAACATAAGCAAACAGTAACAATCCTGCCCCTATCACAAGCGCTATAGTATGCTTAATTAGAAAATAAGAAGTATTTCCATACACATCTGCCCCTTCAGGCGCACCGGCACTAAAAACTGCCAACATGCCAAAAACAACAAGAGCTCCAATTATGAAAATAATCATTTTGTCAGGCGCTCCTAACAAAATGGATTTGCTTTTAAAAGCTCTTTTTATTCTTCTTTCAGCACGAGCGAACCGTTTTCTTCTTAAGGACATATTCTTTAAAGACTTTTCCTCTTTCTTCAAAATTCTTAAACATATCAAAGCTTGCACAGGCAGGTGACAGCAGTACAGGCCCCAGTTTCAGCTCGCCTGCTTTATCAATTGCAGCCTCAAACGTTTTCTCCCTGTAAATATTTTCCATTCCTTCTTTTTTTAAAGCCAGGTCAAACCTATCCGCCGCTTCACCTATAAGAATCACAGCAGCCGCTCTTTTCTTTACTTCCCTTGCAAATTCGGTTAAATCAGTGCCTTTATCGCGACCGCCGGCTATCAGCACTACTTTCTGGGTTTCAAAAGCACGCAGGGCACATATAGTGGAATCACAATTCGTTCCCTTTGAGTCATTGTAGTACTCCACCCCGTTAATTTCAGCTACAAATTCCAGCCTGTGCTCAGGTGGCGTAAATTCCATTATTGCCTGCTTTATAACCTCATGATTAACACCCACAATATGAGCAACCGTAATTGCAGCCATAACGTTTTCCAGGTTATGCTTGCCTTTAAGTGGAACTTCGCTTAATTCCATAATCTCATGGACTTTTTTCTCTTCATCTTTTAAAAATATTTTCCCGTCACTGCAAAAAACGCTTTTATCCTCAGATTCCCTGTTAAAGAACCAGGTTTCAGAAGGTATATCAAGTTTTAGATAGGCAATTTTAAGGCTTTTGGCGTTTAAAACAGCCCAAGCTGGCTGTCTTTCTGTAAATAAAGATGCTTTTACCCTGAAATATTCCTCCTCATCTCCATGCCAGTCAATATGATCGGGTGTATAGTTCAAGAATACAGCTATTTGAGGTTTAAATGTCTTACTTGTTGCTATCTGGAAAGAACTTACTTCAGCAACAAAGAAATCCATGTCCTTATCAATAAATTCTGTGGCAGGTATGCCTATATTACCGCAGGCAGGTGCTTTAAACCCTCCTTTTGTTAATATTTCAGAAACAAGCTTGGTTGTTGTGGTTTTACCGTTAGTGCCGGTAATAGCTATAAAAGGCTTGCCTGTTTCCCTGTAAGCCAGTTCCAGTTCACCAATACATTCTATATTATGACTTTTGATAAGCTGCATTACTTCGGAGTGTGGGGGGATGCCCGGGCTTGTTATTATAACGTCCGAATGCATAATGGTTTCTGGCTTATTACTTCCCATTTCAACCTTAATGCCAAGGTCTTCCAGTTCTTTTATCTTTTCCTGATCTTCAGGAGTTGACTCTCTTTTTTCACTGATAGTACAGTTTGCACCTTTATCAGCAAGGTATTTAGCAGCCGAGATGCCACTTTTTGAGAGGCCGAGTATTGTTACATCAAAATTTAACCATTTACGTTTCATACATATAACCTGAATAACACTGCTCCAATAATAGCAAAAATGAGTCCTGCTATCCAGAATGTGTAAACTACCTTTGTTTCTGGCCAGCCTGAGAGCTCGAAATGATGATGAATCGGACTCATTTTAAAAATACGTTTTCCTGTGGTCTTAAAGCTGATTACCTGTATTATTACAGATAGGGTTTCAATTACAAATACCCCACCGATTATAGCCAGCCACAGTTCAAACCTTCCTAACACAGCTATAGTCCCTAGCGCACCTCCCAATGCAAGGCTGCCAGTATCGCCCATAAACATTTTGGCCGGATTTTTGTTGTACCATAAAAATCCCAGGCAACTTCCTGCAATAGCCATGCTTACTATTGAAAGCCCAATCAATCCTTGAAGCCAGCATATAATAACACATGCAAGGAGTGTAAAGAACGAAATGCCTGCTGCTAGCCCGTCAAGACCATCTGCCAGGTTAACTGCATTAGAGCTGCCAATTATTATGAAAATTGCCAGGCCAAATAACAACAAGGAAGCATTATCATAAAAAACGATATATGAAGCGGGAATTAGGGCAATTGCTATCTGAAAAGCCAGTTTTTGTTTTGCTGTAAGGCCTTTATTATGTTTTTTTGCAAGTTTAAGGTAATCATCGTTAAACCCAAGCAGCATAAACAAAACAAATACAAGAAGAACCAACGCAGGCTTGATACTAAGATTTTGATCCATAATTAGTGCAAGAATTGCTGCTATTACAGCGGGCAAAACCAGAATTATCCCACCAGTTGTTGGGGTGCCGCTTTTTGTTGCGTGTGAAGCAGGAGCATCATCGCATATATATTGGCCGTAAAATTTTTTCTTAAGAAAATCAAGATATGGCGTTCCAGCTAGCAATGTCAGTAACAAAGCCAAAAGTCCCGCAATATATATCAGCATTTCTCAAACCCCTCCTGAGGTAAAATTTAACGGGCGACTTCCTCAAGTGCTTCCTGCATCTCATCCAGCACAAGCTGAGCTGCAGATACCCTATCTTTTGCTGATGTAATAGGTCTTCCTACAACAAGATAATCAACACCAGCCCTAACAGCATCTCTGGGAGTTACAACCCTTATCTGGTCATTAACCACTGACCATGTAGGTCTTATAGCAGGACAGAGGATAATAAAATCATCTCCGCAGTCTTTTTTAATTTTCGGAACGTCTGTTGCGCTAGCAATAATACCATCTAGCCCGGATTTTTTAGCCACCTTTGCCAGCTGGCTCACGTAATCATCAATATTTAAGTTGATTAACAGTTCTTCTGTAAGGGTTCTTTGCCCGAAACTTGTTAAAAGAGTAACTCCAAGCACTTTAGGTCTTTCCAATCCACAGCTTTTTGCAGTTTCCCTCGCAAGTTTAAGACATGTGGAAATCATTTTGGATCCGCCGGTGATGTGAACATTAAAAAAAGTAACTCCCTGTTTAACAAGGTTTGCGCTGGCTTTAGCTACTGTGTTGGGAATATCATGGAATTTCCCGTCAAAAAAGATTTCCCTGCCCTCATCCTGAATCATCTTTATTATATCTGGCCCTACGCTCGTATATAGCTGCAAGCCCACCTTAAATACTCCGACATAATCTTTTAGCTCGGTAACAAGTTCCTTTGCCTCTTCCATTGTATTAACATCAAGAGGTAAAACCAGCTTATCCCGTGCATTTTTAGGTTTTCCTATCATTTTTTGTACTCTATCCCTTAATTACTAGTCTATGTTAAATGTGAGTAAATTTTATCACTTAATCAAATAAAAAACCAGCATGTGTATGCTGGTTGATTGCGACTGGGCTGTATATATGGAGTTTGGAGTCAGATTTAAGGTTGAATTCAGTTATAAATCATTTTAATTACAAGATCATCATAATCATTATCTCCACCGCCCCAGAGGTCTTCAAAGTTTATAGTCCATGCATTTTCTGATTCGACTGTATTGGCATGATCTATTCCATCTGCACTTATTCCGTCAGAATGGAAAATCGGGGTATTCAGTAATATTTCTTCGCCTGAATTTGATATAAAGTATAATTTATCATCTCTATAAACAAGTTCACCGTTTCCAGCCTGCGCTTGAGTAATTTTATTTCTAATAGTACAATTCCCCCAGGCATTAGGAAGCAGAAGTAAATCTAAATCTTCAAGGTCATTAATACCAAGGTTAATTTCTCCTTCTTGGCCAATACCATAGTTTTTAGAACTTGCAATGAGTGTTTGTACTTCGCCTGTTTCTTTATTAAGTCCTAGCAGGGTATTATTATATCCGGCATTTTTACAAAGCAGGGAAAAATCAATATTTAAAAATGGATTTACCGGAGGCTCCACGGGCGGTTGAACTGGGGGTTCAACAGGTGGTTGAACTGGAGGATTTACTGGTGGTTCAACTGGAGGTTCTACCGGTGGATCAATGGGTGGTTCAACCGGTGGCTTTCTCATATCTTCTAAAGTTACTCCAGTCCTTAAAATAAAACCTGCTATATTTGTAGTATCATCCGCTGTTAATCCAAACAAAGCATCCTGGCCTAGCTCAGGATTTGCGCTTGATAATTCATTCAATATTGCGATAGTTTTATCTATCTGGTCATTATATTCAGATATTTCTTTTGCTTTTTGTAACTCATCAGCGTTAAGTATACCGTTACTATCAGTATCATAGGTATAAAAATTATTGGTCAGATCAAGAAACGCATTGGAATCCGTAATTTTATCGTAATTTATTGAAGGCATAGCCGGAAGATTAGGCTCATAAACGCTGTCATGATAAGGTTCTACCATCCTTTCTTCATATGCCAGAACACCGTCTTTATTAATATCTTTTACCATTGTCCCTGCAAGATATTCTTCACTATTAAGTTCTCCATTTTCATCAAGGTCATAGTCCTGCATAAAAAAGGAACCACGATCTATTGCAGTGATTTTACCGTCATTGTCCTGATCATCAAGAGGCATAGTAGCATTAAAAAAGTTCATCCCGCTTTCAATATTAATGCTGCCATCAGTATTTAAGTCAGCATATTGAATATTGGAATAGTAAATATTGCCAATATTTCCACTATTATAAATATTCAAATATTCTTCGGCAGATTCAATGGTTTGGCCATTCCAGCCATCCCTTGATTCGTCATATAAAGTACCCGTATTGGGGTATTTAAGATATTGTGGAAAATACCTTAAATAGTCGTTCATTATGTTAAATTCGTTGCCCATAGCATTACCTTTAAATCAAAGAACTACCTTACCTTATCGACTCGTGATATATTTAATATATATCCCTATATATATTAAAAATTTAAAAGTTCTAAAATTTTAAAATTGCTGATAAAGTTTACAAAACTTTAAACTTTTGGGGCTGCCTACGGCAGCCCCAAAAACAAAAAATTTCTCAAATTTATAAATTATGCCAGAAGCTTATTAAGTTTATTTTGTTCCGGCGGGCCTATCTGTTCCAATAAAATCTTTATAACAGCAGGCATCTGGCATACAAAAGAATAATTACCGTGAGCCACAGAACATTCCCCGCAATTACATCTGCTTAAGTAGCATCTTATTGCCTGGTCAGTCCAATTTTTAGTAATAGAATTCGATATTAGACTGCGGTCTTTTATGTTTATATACTTAATCTTTGCTTCGCTTGTTCTGTCTTTAATCTTCATTTGCTATCCCTAATAATAATGATAATGACGCAACACAATAATAATATTGATGAGGCGGTGTGTAATCATTTATTTGTTGTATTATTCCCAATAAGCTTTTTAGGAATATCTGTAGGACAGCAACCTTTATTAAAAAATGTAACATTTGATAATTTAAATTGTTAACTTTTTTAATTATGAACGTTATATAAACAAGACATTCAAAAGGAGAAATAAACTCTTAAATAAATACTAAAATAACAGGTAGTGGTTAAATTTCAAGTGATAAATTGTAATGGATAATAAATATATGTGTAATAAGGTCATGCCAGAAGT